>NZ_JBYCLG010000249.1:0-16077 GCF_057473785.1 Mycobacterium sp. TH-M103 | reverse complement strand
TGCACCGATGCGTCGCGGCCAGATTTCACGCCGATTTGGTACCGGCGCTCCGCAGTAGGTCGCACGCGTCGACGAAGCGGTCCCACTCGACCTCGGTTGGACGAACCAGTCCGTCGGCGACGGCGTCGGCGCTGACCACCAGACCGGGCTGGAGCGGATTCAGCAGGTTGGCGAGTGCGAGAATCTGTCCTGCCGGGCCGTCCTCGAAGCCTTGAAACACCCTGTCGCGGATCCGCGCCTGAGCCCTGTCGACACCGGCGGTCAAGTCCACCTCGGGGACCCGCAACGCCCCCTGGCAGCGGCGGACCTGCTCCTCGAAGCGATCCTCCCAGCACTCCGTCTGCCACCCGTCCCAGAGCTGCGGAAGCGCCTGGAAGATACCGATCGTGTCGGCGGTCTGCCACGCCCCCAACATTTTTCGCGGCAGGTCGATGTGCAGTCCACCTTCGGGAATCTGGCCCCGCGTCAAGCTGCGCACCCCGCGGCCGGGCAGCCTGTCCATCAGCGCGGGCCCATGCCAGGCCTTGCTGAGGTGCCACCACAGCGGCCACATCCGGATCTGCCCCGCGGCGTCGACGACAGAGACGAGATGACACAACGCATTTCGATCACGGGCGAGCCGCAGCCCTGGCCGCATATCCCACGCACAGGGCGGCAGCTCCGCGCCCACGTAGCCCGCCAGTTCGGTGGTGCCGTCGTAGGCCCAGCCGACCGAGTAGCCGGGCCACACCGCCGCGAGCACCTCCATCAGGGCCCGGCGTTCGGCCATCTCCACCATCAGTTCGTCGCCGACGAACAACACCCGGCGGCGATCGAGATCCACCACCGCACCCCCGTCGGCCCACAGCGGATCGACCCACTGATCCCTGGCGCATCGCCGTAGCGCCTGCGTAGCGCAGCGCGAGGTCGGGCCCGCCGATCAGCGCATCGAGTATGCGGCAGCCCGCCCAGTGCGAGTAATACAGTTGCCAGTCGCCATCTTTCACAACGACGAAGTTCGCTCTGTTGCCCATGCTTTCCCCTTGGTCGCCCACTGACGCGCTCACCTACGGCGCGTCGACTGAGGCGAGTCTGGTCCGGGGGTCCGACACCGGCCTGGCGCTGCGCGCGCCGACGGCGACGACGTTCGCAAGTGCCGGAGTCCGGCAGCCTCACAAACCTCATCTGCCCCACTTCGGCCGCCGCGCGGCGTGGTCCGGCCTTCCTGTCGGACCGGATCGTTACGGTGCGTTCATGCGGTCACTGATGTATCCGTCGATCGATCTGGAGAGCACCTTCGAGATGCTCGACGCCGACACCTGGCGGCGCGGCATGGCGTATGCCCGCGAGGGACGCGTGCTGCGCTGCCTGTGGGACCCGGACGCCGAGCAACTTTCCGGCACCGTCCGCGGCAACCACGGCCGCACCTACCTGACCACGGCGGAACTTGTGCCTATCGGCGACGACGCGTACGCCCTCGACGGTGGTGACTGCACCTGCCCGATGGTGCAGGACTGCAAACACGTCGCGGCGGTCGTCCTCGCCGCCGCGGGGCCCACGGTGCTGCGGCCCGCCCATGCACCGGCCCCGCCGGCTCCCCCGACATGGCGCCGATCGCTGGACGCGCTGTTGCCCCCACCCCTCACCAACGACAACACCAGGACACCACTGGCCGTCGAGCTGACGTTGGCGGTGAACGGGTCGTCGCCGATTCTCGACGCGCGGCTGGTGCGGCCCGGAAAGCGCGGCGGCTGGGTGGCCGGCGACCTGAGTTGGGCCAGGCTACCCGCGCTGCGCCACAACTATCCCGACGCCCAGGTTCGGGTGCTGCAGGAGCTCTACGCCACTTACCGGGCATCGAACTCGGCTTCGCCTGACTACTACAGCTATTCGTACGGTGGTTACGCGTACGACGACGGGAAGACGATCTCGCTGCGGCGATTCGGGTCCCCGCAATTGTGGTCGCTGCTCGACGAGGGACGCCGGGTCGGGGTGCGGCTGCTGCAGGCCCGACCTCTGCGGGAGGTGCCGCCCTACGTCGAGGGGCAGCTGTGCCTGGACGTGACCGCCAACGACTCCGGCGATCTGACCGTCACGCCGGCGCTTCGGGTCGACGGCACGACGACACGTCCCCTGGCCTTCATCGGCTCCTCGGGGCACGGCGCGGTGTACGACGACGGTGGCTTGCGGCTGGCCCGTCTGGACAAGCCGGCGCCAGAGGCTTTGCAGCGCATCGCTCTCGGTGACCAGCCGCTGGTCATCCCTGCCGACGAGGTGCCGCGCTTCGCCGCGGACTACTACCCCAGGCTGCGCCGCATCGCGGCCATCACCTCCTCCGACGATTCCTTCACGCCGCCCACGATCGTCGGCCCGTCCCTGGTCCTGCACGCGGACTACCGGGACGACCACCAGCTTGAGTTGACCTGGGAATGGGCATACCGGTTGGCCGACAACGACATTCGCGTTCCGGTCGACGCGTTTCGGCTTGCCGATTACCGCGACCCGGCGGCCGAGAGTGCGCTCGCGTCGAGCATCGACGCGCCGCTGGAGCAGGTGGGTCTCCGCGGCGCCGACGGCACTCTCACCGGAACGTCGCTGTCCGGCCTGGACACCATGCGATTCGCCACCGAAATTCAACCGCTGCTCGGCGAGCTCCCCGATATCACCCTCGAGGTTCTCGGCGATCCGGTGCACTATCGCGAAGCGGGCGGCTCGCTGGTCATCGCGGTGACGACGGACGCGGTGCCCGGCGAGACGGACTGGTTCGACCTGGGCGTCACGATCAGTATCGAGGGCAACCAGGTTCCGTTCGTCAGCGTATTCACCGCGCTCGCATCCGGCCAGTCGCACCTGCTGCTGCCCGACGGCGCCTACTTCGCCCTCGACAAGCCGGAGCTGGTCAAGCTGCGTCAGCTCATCGCCGAGGCCCGCGCGCTCACCGACGCCGAAGAGGGGCCGACCCGCATCAGCCGGTTCCAGGTGGGGATGTTCGACGAGTTGGCCGAGCTCGGGGTCGTGACCCGCCAGGCCGACGAGTGGCGGCGCCAGGTCAATGGGCTGCGCGCGCTGCAGGGCCTGGAACCGGCAGCACTGCCGGGCGGCCTGCGCGCCGAGCTCAGGCCGTATCAGGCCGACGGGTTCGCCTGGCTGGCAACCCTGTACTCCCACGGGCTCGGCGGGATCCTGGCCGACGACATGGGCCTGGGCAAGACGGTCCAGACGCTGGCGCTGATCTGCCATGCCCGCCAGCACAATCCGGGCATGGCTCCGTTTCTGGTGGTCGCACCGGCCAGCGTGGTGGCCAACTGGGCCGCCGAGGCCACACGGTTCGCACCCGAGCTGTCGGTCGTGGCACTCTACGACACCCTGCACCGCGCCGGCGCCGACCTCGACGAGTTGGCGGCGGGCGCCGACATCGTCGTCACCTCCTACACGTTGTTTCGCCTCGACTTCGACGCCCACGCCGCCCGGGCCTGGTCCGGATTGATCCTCGACGAGGCCCAGTACGTCAAGAACCATCACGCCAAGACCTACCAGTGCGCCCGCAAGCTGGCCGCACCGTTCAAGCTGGCCATCACCGGCACCCCCATGGAGAACAATCTCATGGAGCTGTGGTCGCTGCTGTCGATCACCGCCCCCGGATTGTTCCCCAGCCCGACCAAGTTCGCCGAGTTCTACGCCAAACCCATCGAAAAGAGCGGCGACGCCGAGCTTTTGGCCCTGTTCCGGCGCCGCATCAAGCCGCTGGTCAAGCGCCGCACCAAAGAGCTCGTCGCCGCCGAACTGCCGCCCAAACAAGAGCAGGTCCTCGACATCGAGCTGCCACCGCGGCATCGCGCCCTCTACAACAAGCGCCTCGCACGCGAGCGACAGAAGGTGCTCGGCCTGCTCGACGACATGCAGCGCAACCGGTTCACGATTTTGAAGTCGCTGACCGTGTTGCGGCAGATGGCGCTGCACCCCGGTCTCGTCGATCCCGCCCACGACGCGCCGGCCTGCGCCAAGATCGACGTACTCGCCGAGCATCTGCGCGACGTCGTCGACGGCGGTCACCGCGCGCTGGTGTTCAGTCAGTTCACCCGGTTCCTGGGCCGGGTCCGCGATCGCCTCGACACCGAGGGAATCGACTACTGCTACCTGGACGGGCGAACCCGCAACCGCGCCGCCGCCATACAGCGGTTCAAGGAGGGCACCGCACCGGTGTTCCTGATCAGTCTCAAGGCCGGCGGATTCGGGCTCAACCTCACCGAGGCCGACTACTGCTTCCTGCTCGACCCGTGGTGGAACCCGGCCACCGAGGCCCAGGCCGTCGACCGCACCCACCGCATCGGCCAGACGCGAAACGTCATGGTGTACAGGCTCATTGCCCGCGACACCATCGAGGACAAGGTGATGGCCCTCAACGCCCGGAAGGCCAAGTTGTTCGCCAGCGTCATCGACGACGGCAACGCGTTCGGCTCGGCGCTCACCGCCGACGACATCCGGGGACTGCTCGCCTGAGCCGACGACCGGGAACGCTTGTCGCTGTGAGGCGGGCACAAAGAGTGCCGACTCGGCCAGAGGCACCAGGCCCGGGTGACGGTCAGCTCGGCGCCAACGCTCGAGGGCATCGAAATCGTTGTCCCGGGCCACCGAGCCAACCCGCTCAGCCGTTTTGCTGGTCCCACCGCCCCGGGTCGCCTACCCTCGTCCCAGACCATGAAACTGAGCAATCCCCTGCGGCACCCCTTCCGCGTCGGACCCGTCGAAAAGCCCCGCGCCGAAGGGCGTTTCCACCTGTCCGACGGCCGTCGCCTGGGCTTCGCCGAATACGGCGACCCCCGCGGCGAGGTGGTGCTGTGGTGCCACGGCACCCCGGGTGGCAGACGCCAGCTCTCGCTACCCGGCCGGCGCGCCGCCGAACGACTCGGCCTGCGCGTGGTCGTCGTGGAGCGGCCGGGTTCGGGCCTGTCGGACCCGCACGCGTACGCCGCGGTGGCCGATTGGGCCGCCGACACGGCCGAGGTGGCCGACGCCCTCGGCGCCCAACGGCTGGGCGTCGTCGGGCTCTCCGGCGGCGGCCCCTTCGCCCTGGCCTGCGGCGCGGTGTCGCCGCCGGCCGCCCGCGTGGCCGCCGTGGCGGTGCTGGGCGGCATGGTCCCGTCGGTCGGGCCCGAGGCCGGCGCCGGCCCCGTCGACGGCCTCGCCCGCCGCGCGGCACCGCTGCTGTCGACGCTGCGCCGGCCGTTGGCGGCGCTCACGTTCGGGCTGCTCGCACCCCTGATTCCCGCCGCGCATTACGGCCTGCGCGCGTACTCGGTGTTTCAGCCCGCCGGCGACCAGCGGGTGTTCGCCGACCCCGCCATGGAGGCCGTGTTCGTCGAGGACTTCGTGCTCTCCCTCAGGGGCGGCTGCCAGGCGACCATCGACGACCTGCGCCTGTTCGGGCGCGACTGGGGTTTCCGGTTGGCCGACGTCAAGGCCCCGGTGCGGTGGTGGCACGGCGACGCCGACCCGCTGGTGCCCCTCGCCGCGGCCCGGTCGGCGGTCTCGCACCTGCCCGACGCCGACCTCGTCGTGTGTCCGGGCGAGAGCCACCTCGGCGGGTTCGCCGAGGCCGGGGCGGTCCTGGGATTCCTTCGGGAAGCGCTGTGAGACAAAACAACCCGGTCATACCACTGCTGACGTGCGACCAGCTAGACGCCGCGGCCGACCGGCTCCGGCCGGTGCTGCGACCAAGCCCCGTCATCGCGTCGCGGGTGCTCTCGGAGCACACCGGCCAACCCACCTGGCTCAAATGCGAAAACCTGCAACACACCGGCTCGTTCAAGGCCCGCGGCGCCTACCACCGGATCGCCGGCCTGAGCGCCGCGGAACGCGCCCGCGGCGTGGTCGCGGCCAGCGCCGGCAACCACGCGCAGGGCGTCGCGTGGGCCGCGACCGAACTGGGAATCGCCTCGACGGTGTTCATGCCGGTCACCGTCGCGCTGCCGAAACTGTTGGCCACCAAGGGTTATGGCGCCCAGGTCCACCTGGTCGGCGACACCGTCGACGAGGCGCTGGCCGCGGCGCTCGACTACGCGCTGCGGCATGACGCGGTGTTCATCCACCCGTTCGACCACGCCGACGTCATCGCCGGCCAGGCCACCGTCGGGCTGGAGATCCTGCACCAGATCCCCGACGTCGCAACCATTGTGGTGCCGACCGGCGGCGGCGGACTGCTCGCCGGCATCGCCACGGCCGCACATCATCTGGCGCCGCACGTCCGGGTGGTCGGCGTGCAGGCCGCCAACGCGGCGGCCTGGCCGGCCTCGCTGGCCGCCGGGCACCCGGTGCGCCTGGAGTCGATGTCGACGATCGCCGACGGCATCGCCGTCGCGATGCCCGGGGCCGTCACGTTCGCCCACGTCGCCGCGTTCGCCGACTCGGTGCGCACCGTCACCGAAGACGCCCTGTCGCATGCGCTGCTGTTGTGCATGGAGCGCGCAAAACTCGTCGTCGAACCGGCCGGGGCGGCGGCGGTGGCGGCGCTGATGACCCTGGCGCCCGAACTCGCCCTGTCCGGCCCGGTGTGTGCGGTCCTGTCCGGCGGTAACATCGACCCCCTGGTGTCGACCCACGTGATCACCCACGGCCTGCGCGCCGCCGGGCGCTACCTCTCGGTGACCGTCACCATCCCGGATCGACCCGGCGCGCTCGGCCGCCTGCTCGACGTGGTCGGCGCGAGCGGCGCCAGCGTGCTCGACGTGGTGCACTCCCGCACGGCACGCCGGCTCGCCCTGGACGAGGTCGAGGTGCGGCTCACCGTCGAGACCCGCGGCCCCGAGCACCGCGACGAGGTCCTGGCCGCCCTGACCGGGGCGAAATTCGTCGTCTCCGTCGAGGACAACCAGCGACGGTGACGTTGTCGCTGCCAGGCGCACACCCGTGCCGGGCAATCGGCTAGCTGATGTCTGCGGCGCCGCGCGGGGAAACCGTTGGCAGCCCATGCGATTCGGCTGCGCCGAGCAGCCGGCGATCGTAGGCGCAGAAAGCGGTCAGCGACTTTCGGTGGATATGCGCCGTGGCCAGGTGTATTGCGTCCAGGGTCCGCAGCTCGGCAGGCGAGCTCGTGGCCGCCGCTGCCGCGATAGCGTCCGTCAGAACAAGGGTGTCGATCGTCGCGGCGACATTTCGCGCGAGCGCTACAGCTTGGGGCCCGATTCGTGTGGCCGCTCGGATCAGCTCGATGTGGCCCACGGCGCTGGTGACGAGGTTTTCGTCGGGGTGTGCGTTGAGCCAATCGATCAGGGCCGCGGACTCTTCTTCAGCCGCAACCAGTTTCACGGTAGCCGACGTATCGAGGTAGATCATCGATCGGAGCGTTGTTCATCCAGTATGGACGAGAGTGGCGGGCCCTCGATCAGATCGGCCCTGTCGAGGGGGACTCGGGGCGCGGCAGCGGGGATCAACCGGCCGTGGGCGATGAGTTGGTCACGCACCTGTTCGGCGGGCGTGATCGGCACCAGCCGCGCTACCGGCCGACCGCGGTCGGTGATTTGGACGGTCAGCCCCGCCTTGACTTTCGCGATCCACACGCTGGCGTTCTGGCGCAATTCACGGATCCCGATGCTGTCCATGGCGACTAGTGTAGCACTTAATGTGCTACACGGAGCAGCCATGCATTTCCGCACCCGGCGCGGTCACGGCACCGGGACGTACTGCTCACACCGATACGCCGCCGGGTCGCACATCACCGGCAGGTTCGTCCAGCCGCCGTAGGTTCCGGGCGTGTCCCACGTCGGGAGCAACGGGCCGTCGTAATTGGGGTTCGGCATGTACTGGCAGGTGCCGAACTGCGCGCACGGCGGAGCGGCGTGCGCCGGCGCGGCGGTCAGCACGCCCAGCGCGGCGCCCGCCAGCACCGCCGCACCCGTCAACTTCACTGCGATCATCGCGGCCTCCCACCGGGTCGTCACCATGAGCGACACGATCCCACCGGGTCGTCGTCACCATGAGCGACACGATCCCACCGGGCACCGACAACAGGACCAACCCGCCGACATACCCGCTACGGCCGCGGCGGCAACACCGCAAGCCACCCCTCGGGCAGCAGCTCCAGCAGCTGCCCGTCGGGGTCGCGGATCATCGCCGACCCCTCGGTCACCGATTCGGAGACCACCGCTCCCCCGAAGTCCGCGACCCGGGCCAGCACGCCGGGCAGGTCGGACACCGAGAACGAGATGTGCGTCAGCCCCACCTGGTCCATGACGCGCTCGGGCCCGGCATGCACGTCGCGCCTGGAGTAGTCGATCAGTTCGAGCACGAACCCGTCACGCACCAGATACGTCGCGTGCACGCCCAGCGGCTCGGGCAGCCCCACCAGCCGGGCGGTGCGGTCGTCGGGCGGCTCGATCTCCCACCAGAACTCGAACCCGAGCAGCCCCTCGTAGAAGCGCCGCGACCGCTCCCGATCCGCGACACACAACCCGACATGGTTGAAAACCGTTCGGTGACTTTCCATTACAGTCCTCCCGGCAGCGCCTTGTGGACCGGCGCCCCACCGACCGCGAAATCCGCGAATGGCCGACCACCCAGGGTGATAGCTTAGCGACCGGACGCCGGTGCCACGGGCGCGCCGCAATCCGGCGAAAACCACGCTGGGCGCGAGAGGGAGCCGCGATGAGCCGGCAGGATTCGTCGAATGGCCCCCGGCCGTCGGAGCCGCGTGACGCCCGCGCATTCACCGCACACTTCGATCGCATGTACACGCGGTGGGCCCGCCCCTACGACCTGGCGGTCAAGCTGCTGCCGGTCTGGCGGCATTGGCTCAGCGCAGCGCTCCCGCACATCCGCGGCCCGCGTGTCCTCGAGGTTTCTTTCGGAACCGGTTGGTTGCTCACCCGCTGCGCCAACAACTTCGACACCTGCGGGGTGGACCTCAACGCGCGCATGGTCGCGGTCGCCCGGCACAATCTGCGCCGGGCGGGCGTGACGGCCCAGCTGCGTCAGGCAAACGTCGAGGCGCTGCCCTTCGCCGACGGCCAGTTCGACACCGTCGTCAACACCATGTCCTTCAGCGGCTATCCCGACGCTCAACGGGCCATGACCCAAATGCATCGCGTGCTAAGGCATCAGGGGCGGCTGGTATTGATCGACGTGGGCTATCCCGACGACGGCCACCGGCTGGGCCGCACCGTGGCCGGCTTGTGGAAGCGCGCGGGCGACGTGATCCGCGACATGCCGGCGATCTTCGACAGCTTCGGGTTCGATGTCCACCACGAGCAACTCGGTGGTTTCGGCAGCGTCCACCTCTACGTCGCGACCAAACAGCGGCCGGCCGGTCTCGAAACCTGACAGCGAACGCTATCTCCGCACCGCTCGAAGGCGTAATAATGCACAGACAAACCACTACGCGCGCAATCCCCACCTCGGCCAGATCTCCTTGCCGTGAAAGGCTTCCCGATGGTCACACGCCCCGGCATCACCGACGACGCAATCGTCGACTTCGACCATCACTCCGACGAATTCAACCTCGACGAACTGGCTGTCAACGCCAACCTCCGACAACGATGCCCGGTCGCCTGGAACACCAACTACGGCGGCTTCTGGTACCTCAGCAGCTATGACGCCGTCAGCCGCGCCGCCCGCGATGGCGAGACCTTCGCCCACAAATACGAGCCCGACGCCGACGACGGCGTCGACTACCAGGGCGAGATGGGTGTCCCGCGCCCCGAAGGCCAACCGGCGCTGGGCATCGGCGAGATCGACGGCCCGTATCACCAGGCGCTGCGGCACGCGCTGGCCCCGTTCCTCTCCCCCGGCGCCGTGCACAAACTCGAGCCGTTCATGGAGCAGAAGGCACACGAGTTCCTCGACCGCCGCATCGCCGACGGCCGGATGGACCTCGTGCTCGACTACGCCAGCCCGGTCCCGGCCATCCTCACCATGAAGCTCATGGGCCTGCCGTACGACAACTGGCACCTCTACGCCAACCTGTTCCACTCCGTCATGGCGCTCTCGCAGGACAGCACCGAGTACGCACAGGCCATCGCGCAGGTGCCCGCCCTGATGCAGGGCGTCCTCGACTTCGCGGCCGCCCGGCGCGGCAATCCGCGAGACGACCTGACCAGCTTCCTCATCGCGTTCGAATTCGACGGCCGGCGCCTCTCCGACGAACAACTGCTCAACATCCTGTGGAACCTCATCGCCGGCGGTGTGGACACCACGACCTCCCAGACCGCGCTGACCCTGCTGCACCTGGGCACCCACCCGCAGCTGCGCCGACAACTCATCGACCACCCCGAACTGCACCGCAGCGCCACCGACGAGTTCCTGCGCTACTTCTCGGTCAACCAGACCCTGAGCCGCACCGTGACCCGCGACGTCGAAATCGGCGGTCAACACCTGCGGAAAAACGACCGCGTCGTCCTCAGCTGGCTCTCGGCCAACCACGACGCGAAGGAGTTCGACCGGCCCGACGAGATCGTGCTGGACCGCGCACCCAACCGCCACGTCGCGTTCGGGCTGGGGCCGCACCGCTGCATCGGCTCGCACCTGGCGCGCGTGGTGTCGCAGGTGATGGTCGCCGCGGTGCTCGAGCGCATTCCCGACTACCGCGTCGAACTCGAGGGCGTCCGCCAGTATCTGGGCAACCCCAGCATGACCGGGCTGGCCACGCTGCCGGTCACCTTCGCCCCGGCGCCATCTCAGCCCAGAATCGGAAAGTGACGCTGGGCGGCCAGTGCCTGCAGGCCCTTCTGCATCACCCAACGCACATGCGCGTCAAGCCTTTTGACGTCAGCAGCGACGCCGACCGCTGCGAGGTCGATCGGTGGCAACACCTCGGTGACGATCTTGGTGGGCAGCGGAATGTTGACCGGCGCCAAGACGCTGAGACCGAACGGAAAGCCGAACGTGATCGGCAGGATGTTCGTTCGGAAGAACTTGCGTTCGAACTTGGTGAGCCCGAGCAGGCGCGACAACCACTGGCCGCGCGACAGAAAGAACTGGCTTTCCTGCCCGCCGATGGAGACCGCGGGAACGATCGGCACGCCGGCCTCCATCGCCGTGCTGATGTAGCCGGTTCGCCCGTCGAAGTCGATGGCGTTCTCGCGCAGGGTCGGCCGGTAGACGTCGAAGTCCCCGCCCGGGAAGACCAGCACGACGCCACCGGCATCCAGGGCCCTGGCGGCGTTCTCGCGGGTCGCCCGTATCACCCCGGTGCGCCGGAAGAAGTCGGCGGCCGGGCCGGCGAAGACCGTGTCGAAGGCGAGCGCGTAGAGGGGACGCTCGTAGCCGTAGGTGTCGTAGTAGTCGACCGCGAACACCGACAGGTCGAAGGTCAGCATGCCGCCGGAATGGTTGGCCACCACCAACGACGGCCCCGGCGGCATGTTGTCCAGGCCGCGCACCTCGGAGCGGAAGTAGCGCTTGACGATCGGTCGGGTCAGCGCGATTATGCGCTCGGTCATGCCGCGGTCCCATTTGTCGACGTCGGTCACGCCGGTGGGGGCATCGGTCATCTCGTACCTGCTCTCCGGTGAGCGTGAGCAGATGCTACGAGCCCCGCACCACGGCCGCTAGAGCAACTGGGCCACAACACCCTTGACGATCTCCTCTGGATCTTGCCCGATGCCCACCGCACGCAGCTCGCCGCCGATCGTCAGCGACGCGATCCCGTGCACCAGCGACCACAGCGGCGCGGCGAGTTCGCGCGGATCGTCCCCGTCGACGAGGCCCGCCTGCTGACACGTCGTGATCGCGGCGAGCAGGTCGTCGAACGCCCGCTCGGCGGCCGTCGCCAGGCTCGGGCGCTCGGCCTTGAGCGACTCCGACCCGAACATCACCTGGTAGTGGTCGGGATGGCCGACGGCCCAGCGCACATACACCCGGCCCAGCTCGATCACGCGCTCCCGCGGTTCCGCCACGCGCTCGGCGGCCGCCGCCAGCTCGGCGTGCAGGTCACCGAAGCCCTGCTCGGCGACCGCGGCCAGCAGCTCCGCCTTGTCGGCGAAGTGCCGATACGGCGCCGCGGCGCTCACACCCGCGCGCCGGGCGGCCTCGGTGAGCGTGAAACCCTTCGGCCCCTTCTCGGCCACCAGCGCCAGCGCCGCGTCGGTCAGCGCGCGCTTGAGGTCGCCGTGGTGGTAGCTGTTGCGCCGCGCGACCCGAGCCATGTTGACGACATTAACATCGTAGTCTATGTTAATGCTATTCACATCGTCAGCGGAGGGAGCCCCCGATGACCACACCGCTCGAACTGCTGGCCGGCGACCGCGACCGCGAGAAGACCGCCGACCTGCTGGGCCAAGCCCTCGCCCAGGGCTACCTGCAGCTGCCCGACTACGACGCGCGGCTGCAGGCCGTCTTCGAGACGCACACCGCCGGCGAGCTTCGGCAGGTCCTCACCGACCTGCCGGTCGAGCGCATCCGCCGCCACGATCCCCGCCGCCGCGCCGCCCGCGTCGCCGCGGCGCGCCGCGGGGTGCGCCTGCACGCGGGCGCCTACCTGGCCATGGCCGTCGTCGCGCTCGCGGTCTGGGCCGCCGTCGCCGCCACGACCGCCGCGACGTACTTCTGGCCGATCTGGCCGATCCTTGGCGGCGCGATCGGCCTGGCCGGCCACGCTCTGAGTGTCAAATCCGTTGCAATCGAAG
The DNA here is from genome assembly GCF_057473785.1 of Mycobacterium sp. TH-M103. Lineage (NCBI taxonomy): Bacteria > Bacillati > Actinomycetota > Actinomycetes > Mycobacteriales > Mycobacteriaceae > Mycobacterium > Mycobacterium sp. TH-M103. Next base: position 3,481 of record NZ_JBYCLG010000249.1, on the reverse strand, counting down.
AGAAATCATGTCCAATCACGCGTGGGCGGTGATCACCGGGGCCAGTTCCGGGCTGGGCGCGGTCTTCGCCGACCAGCTCGCGGCGCGGGGCTTCCCGCTGGTGCTGGCCGGACGGGACCGCGCGCGCCCGTACGTGGAGCTGGTCGTCGGCGACCTGGGCGCCGGAACGCCGGCCTGATCGCCCATCTCGACGGGCGGGCGATGGACGTCCTGGTTAACAACGCCGGGTTCGGCACCTACGGCGCGTTCGCCGAGATCGACACCGGGCGCGAGCACGAACTGGTCGCGGTCAACGTCGACGCACTGGTGCGCCTGACCCACGCGGTGTTGCCGGGCATGCTGGCGCGAGGCCGCGGCGGCATCCTGAACGTCGCCTCCACCATCGCGTTTCAGCCGGGCCCATACCAGGCCACCTACGGTGCTTCCAAGGCGTTCGTCCTCTCGCTCAGTCAGGCTTTGTGGGCCGAGACCCGCGGCTCGGGCGTCACGGTGACCGCGCTGTGCCCCGGGCCCACCCGCACCGGGTTCGTCGACGCGCTCGGCTCGGACGTTTCGCACACCGCGATCTACGGCGCCTCGCCACCGAACCCGTGGTGGCCGCCCGCCTGCGCGCCTTCGACCGTGGCCACGCCGCGGTCGTGCCGGGGTGGCGCTACCGGGTGATGGCCACCGGCGGACGGCTCCCGCCCGGCCAGCTCTCGGCGCTCCTCATTGGGCGGATGCTGCGTCCCGCCGCAGCGGCGGGTTCTAAAGTGCGTTCATGAACGACATGACGGCGGGTTTCGCGGAGATCGTCGGGACCCACTACCTGCTGACCGGGGACGCGATCCCCGACGACTACGCCCACGACGAGGACCTGGGCCAGCCGCCGCAGAAGCCGGCTTACCTGGCAAAGCCGTCGAGCGCCGAGGAGGTCGCGCGGCTGCTCGAGACCGCCACGCACAACAAGGTTCCCGTGACGGCCCGCGGTTCGGGCACGGGGCTCTCGGGCGCGGCGATCCCCCGGGCCGACGGGCTCTTGATCTCCTTCGAGCGGATGAACAAGATCCTCGAGGTCGACACGGTCAACCAGGTCGCCGTCGTGCAGCCGGGAGTGACGCTGACCGAGCTGGACGCCGCGACCACCGATTATGGGCTGCGCTACATGGTCCACCCGGGCGAGCTGTCCTCCAGCGTCGGCGGCAACGTCGGCACCAACGCCGGCGGGATGAACGCGGTCAAGTACGGGATCGCCCGCCACAACGTGGTCGGACTGCAGGCCGTGTTGCCGACCGGCGAGATCATCCGCACCGGCGGCAGGATCGCCAAGGTGTCCACCGGCTACGACCTCACGCAGTTGATCGTCGGCTCCGAGGGCACCCTGGCGCTGGCCACCGAGGTGATCGTCAAGCTGCACCCGCGGCTCGAGCACAGCGCCACCGTGCTGGCCCCGTTCGCCGACTTCGACCAGGTGATGGCGGCGGTGCCAGCGATCCTGGCCAGCGGGCTCGGGCCCTACATCCTCGAGTACGTCGACAACATGACGATGGCCGCGATCGTCCACACCCAGCACCTGGAGCTGGGTGTTCCCGACGCGATCCGCGACAGCTGCCAGGCCTATCTCGTTGTGGCGCTCGAAAACCGGACGGCCGACCGGCTCGACGAGGACGTCGAGCGGGCCGGCGAGCTGCTGGCCGAGCTCGGCGCCGCCGACGCGTACGTGCTCGAAGGAGCCTCGGCGCGCAAGCTCATCGAGGCCCGCGAGAAGGCGTTCTGGACGGCCAAGGCCATGGGCGCCGACGACATCATCGACACCGTGGTGCCACGCGGCGCGATGCCGAAATTCCTTGCCGCCGCGCGGGACCTGGCGGGGGCCGCGGGCGGTGGTGCGGTCGGCTGCGGGCACGCCGGCGACGGCAACGTGCACCTGGCGATCTTCTGCAAGGAGCCGACGGCGCGCAAGAAGCTCATGACCGACATCTTCGCGCTCGCAATGGAAGTGGGCGGCGCCATCTCCGGCGAGCACGGCCTCGGGCGCGCCAAGACGCCGTACTTCCTCGAACTCGAAGACCCGGTCAAGGTGGGCCTGCTGCGCCGCATCAAACAGAGCTTCGACCCGGCGGGCATCCTCAACCCCGACGTGCTGTTCGGCTGACCCAGCCGTCACCTGGCCGCGGGTTGTCCGATGTGCCCGCCTCGGAGCGACAAATCCGGCCGCCGCGCGGTTGTCGCTCCGAGGCGGGCAAAACGCCGGTCGCCTCGGCCAGGTGCACGTGTGGCCGATGTGACCGGGCCTGGCCCACTGCGCTCACATGCCGAAGTGCGTACGACGCACCGCCGCAACGGCTTCCGAGGCGCCGCTGACGTCGACCCGCGCCACGACCCGCCGGCCGGCAGCGGCCCACACCACCTCGAGCTCACCACCGCGAAGCCTCCCTGCCGAGAAACCGGCCGCCGCGACCCACGTTGCGCCACAACGCCGCATCCATGTCCGACGCCAGCAGACACGGCGCGAGCCCGTTCGCCCGCCGCACGTCCTCGTGATGGACGAAGAACTCGTTGAGATTCGCCATCGCACGCACTAACCCCGATGCGCAAGAACCCGACGGGCGGTCCGGAGCGGACCCGCGTAACCAGCGACGCGAAATCCTGGCGCGCGGCCAGCGCCGACCGGTGCACTCGGCGAACCGCGCGAACGCACCGGGCAGCACGAGGCACGGGCCGGCAAGCCGGCAAGGGCGTCGTGTTCCCGCAACACCACGTGCGCGGCCAGATCGTGCGCGGCCAGATCGTGCGCGGTCCAGCCCTCGATCAGGGCGGGAACGGAGGGGCGAGTTCGTCGGGCAGGTCGCAGAACTCCAAACGCTCCCGCATGTCCAGCGGAACAGCGGCCATGGCGCCCGAGTCTATGCGCTCCGGCACGCGATTGACCCGCCGGCGGCGACGTGCCAGAATTATGGGTTGCGCAACCCACTGTTATCCTCGCCCACGGAGCATGGGCCGACGGGTCGAGCTGAGCCGGCTTCCATTAACGCCTTTGCCTAGCACACGGGCGACCGGGAACACGCAGTGCTCGCCGCGGCCCATCGCCGCGGCGTACATCCGGACGCCGGTGCCCGAACCCGGATGGAAGGAGCTACCCGCCTGGTAGCTGATCGCCGAGGAAGACCGGATGATCAACCGGGCCACCCAAAAGTTCATGGCCGAATGCGTGAACGCCCACACGCGGACACACCCGGTCGATCACGCGCCGCTGATCACCGGCCGGAGGTCGTCACCGAAATCCTCGCCGAGGCGATTCGGGCGGTGTCGGTCATCGACAGTTAACCCACGAATTCCGAAATCTCGCGCAGCAGCGCCGCTTTGCCCTTGGCGCCAGTGATCCGTTTCACCGGTTGCCCGTCCTTGAACAGGATCATGGTGGGGATCGACACCACCTGGAACTGGGAGGCGGTCTGCGGGTTGGCGTCGACGTCGAGCTTGGCCACCGTCAGCTGCTCGC
>NZ_JBYCLG010000248.1:0-3223 GCF_057473785.1 Mycobacterium sp. TH-M103 | reverse complement strand
ACCGGCAGCGGGCCCTGCTCAAACTCGCCGACGTCATCGAGGACAACGCCGACGAACTCGTGGCGATCGAAAGCGAGAACACCGGCAAGCCAATCGGGTTGACGACATCGGAGGAGATCCCGCAGGTGCTCGACCACCTCCGGTTCTTCGCCGGCGCCGCGCGGGTCCTCGAAGGCCGCGCCCAGGCCGAGTACATGCCGGGCTACACCTCCTCGGTGCGCCGCGAACCCGTCGGCCCGGTCGCCCAGGTGGCGCCGTGGAACTACCCGATGCTGATGCTGGTGTGGAAGTTCGCGCCGGCGCTGGCCGCCGGCTGCACGACGGTGCTCAAACCGTCGGACACCACGCCGGCGTCGGCGTTCTGGATGGTGGAGAAGATGCAGGAGATCTTTCCGCCCGGGGTGTGCAACCTGGTCTGCGGCGACCGCGACACCGGCGCGGAGCTCGTCGCGCATCCGGTGCCGCAGCTGGTGTCGATCACCGGCTCCGTCGGGGCCGGCATGGCCGTGGCGACCAGCGCGGCCAGGGACCTCAAGCGTGCGCACCTCGAACTCGGCGGCAACGCGCCGGTGGTCGTCTTCGACGACGCCGACATCGAGGCCACCGTGCGCGGCCTGACGGAGGCGGGTTACTTCAACGCCGGCCAGGACTGCACCGCGGCCACGCGCATGATCATCGGCGACGGCATCTACGACGAGTTCCTGGCGGTCATGTCGGACGCGGTGGGCCAGATCAAGACCGGCTACGACCCGGACGACGAGGACATCCTGTACGGGCCGATCAACAGCGAAAACCAGCTGGAGAAGGTCTCCGGGCTGGTGTCGGGCGCGCCGGAGCATGCCCGGGTTCTCACCGGGGGCCGCCGCAAGGACGGGGCCGGCTTCTTCTACGAGCCCACCCTGATCGCCGACCTGCGCCAGGACGACGAACTGGTCGCGACCGAGATCTTCGGTCCGGTGATGACCGCGCAGCGGTTCGGCGACGAACGCGAGGCCGTCGCGCTGGCCAACGGCACCGAATACGGGCTCGCGTCATCGGTGTGGACGCGGAATGCCGACACCGCGGCGCGCATGGCGGCGCAGCTGGACTTCGGCTGCGTGTGGGTCAACGCCCACATCCCGCTGGTGGCCGAGATGCCGCACGGCGGCTTCAAGCACTCCGGGTACGGCAAGGACCTGTCGCTGTACGGGTTGGAGGACTACACCCGGATCAAACACGTCATGCACTACCACGGGTTCACGGGCTGAGCCGGGGACCCGCGGGACGAAACATCACCAGGACCAGCCCGGCCGCGAACACCGTCGCGGCCTCCCACGGGAACCGCCCGTTCGGGGCGAAGCCGTTGGCCGACAGGAACTCGAGGCCGTAGACCGTCATCGCGGCGCCGGCCAGCGTGACAGCTTCGCCCCAGCGGCGGGGGAGACGGACGCCCAGCGTGGGGAGCGGGGCACCGAAAATCCTTCGCTGCCAAGCCAACAGGACCATCTCGGCGCCGGTCACCACACTCAGGATGGCGACCCACGCCAGTCGGGCCAGCCACCACGCCGCCGATCCCTCGACCGGTTGCGGCAACAGCCCGGCCGGGTAGCCGACGACCGCGACGATCACGACCGGGATCATGTGCCACAAATAGAGCGCCATCACGTTGGTGTTGGCGACCGACAGCGCGCGCCGCGCCCGGGCGGCGCGCAGCGCCCGGTTGACCGCCGGGGCGAGCGCGATCGCCAGCCCGGCCTCGGTGCAGCCGAACGCCAGCAGCGCCACGGTCGGCGGCGTGGTGTTCTCGACGGCCTGGCCGGGGACGCCGATCATGCTGACGGGATATCCGCCCGGCCCGATCAGCAGTGCCAGCGCGAGCGCCGACCCGGCCGCGAGCAACAGCGGCCTGGGCCCGCCCAGCAGGCCGCCGTGCCAAGCGATTCCGAGCTGGTAGAGCAGCCCCCAGCAGAACACGTAGTTCAGCCATCCGAGGTGGGGAATGTGGCCGTGCACGGAGGCGGCGTCGATCGCGATGACCCCCACCGCCAGCGCCGCCGGCACCCGAAGACCCCAACGCCTTTGCGCGGCAACCGCGATGGGGGTCAGCGACACCACGATCATGTAGATGGCGAGGAACCACAGGTGCATGGCCACCGCCCAGCCGGCGTAGTCGAGCAGGGAGCCGGACACACCGAGGAATTCCGCTACCGCCACGGCGGCCCACAGCGGCGCGACGTAGACCGCCGTCGGCCCGAGGACGCGGGCCAGCCGATGCCGGGTCCACGCGTGCCGCGAGAAGTCGTCGCCGGCGCGCCGGTGCGTCCAGGAGATGCCACCGGCATAGCCGGCGACCAGGAAGAACACCGGAACGGCCTGGAAGCACCACGTCAGCCACTGGGTCCACGGAATATCGACCAGCGGATTCTGGCGGCCGAAATGTCCGTCCTGGTACGTCACCGACCCGGCCAGCCAATGTCCCAGCACGATCAGCACCACACCGGAGACCCGGTAGAAGTCGACGGCGAGATTGCGCACCGGCCGCGTGGTGGCGACGTCCATCAGGTCTCCGAAAGGTCCATACGGTGCACGCCGGTCACGGTACCCGCGCCGTGGCCCGAAGTCGCCCGCGGCAGAATGACTTCATGAAACAAGCGAATCTCGGTGGCCTCGGTGTCGGTCGCATCGGCCTGGGCGCGATGGGCATGTCCGTGGCCTACGCCGGCGCGGGCAGCGACGACGCGGAGTCCGTCCGCACCATTCATCGCGCCATCGATCTCGGCGTCACGCTCATCGACACCGCCGAGGTGTACGGCCCCTACGTCAACGAGGAGCTCGTCGCGCGCGCCCTGCAGGGCCGTCGCGACCGGGTCGTGCTGGCCACCAAGTTCGGTCTGCTCTCCCACACCGGCCGCGACGGCCTGGACAGCAGCCCCGCCAATGTCCGCATCGCCGTGGACGGTTCGCTCAAGCGGCTGGGGACCGACCACATCGACCTCTGTTATCAACATCGGCTGGACCGCGGCACCCCGATCGAGGAGACGATGGGGGCGTTGTCCGAGCTGGTGGCCGCCGGAAAGGTCCGGCACATCGGCCTGTCCGAGGTCGGGGTGAACACGATCCGCCGGGCGCACGCCGTGCACCCCGTCGCGGCCGTGCAATCGGAGTACTCGATCTGGACCCGCGACCCCGAGGACGGGGTACTGGCCGTGCTGCGTGAACTCGGGATCGGCTTCGTCGCCTACTC
>NZ_JBYCLG010000247.1:0-7851 GCF_057473785.1 Mycobacterium sp. TH-M103 | reverse complement strand
GGGGCGGATCCGGGCCAGCGAATACCCGCTGTGGTCGTCGTTCGTCTGGCGCAACGAGGTCTGCGACACCTTCGTCGAGACCGTCGCGGCGCCGTGGTTCGCCCGCGCGGCCGCCGGCACGCCGCTGCTGACCCTGTGGCTGCGCGCGCTCGGCGCCCGTGTCGGACGGGGCACGTGGTGCGAAACCTATTGGCTGCCCGAGGCGGATCTCGTCACGCTCGGCTACGGCAGCACGGTCAACCGGGGCTGTGTGGTGCAGACCCACCTGTTCCACGACCGGATCATGCGCATGGACAGCGTCGTGCTCGAGCCCGGCGCCACCCTCGGGCCGCACTGCGTGGCGCTGCCGGCCGCCCGAATCGGGGCCGGGGCGACCGTGGGCCCCGCGTCGCTGGTGGTGCGGGGCGACAAGGTGCCGGGATCGACTCGCTGGCAAGGCAATCCGATCAAGCCCTGGGCGCCGGGCCGCAAGAAGGGCCGGGCCAAGAACTCGGCGAAGCGGGGCGCCGCGGCGTGAAAGCTCCGGCTAAGAAGTCCGCGCCGGTCATCGACGACTACCTGCCGAAAAGCGGCAATCCCGGCTACCGGGTGTCGCGCTACGAACTCGACCTCGAGTACCGGGTCGCGATCAACCGGCTGTCCGGCACCGCGACGATCACCGCGGTGACGCTCGTCGAGTTGCAGCAGTTCACCCTGGACCTCTCCGGCTCGCTGTCGGTCGCCAAAGTGTCGGTCAACGGCAAACGGGTGCAGCAGTTCTCCTGCCGCGGCGGCAAGTTGCGCGTCCGGCTGACGTCGAAGCTCGCCTCCGGTGCGGCGATGGCCATCGTGGTGCGCTACGGCGGTGCCCCGAAACCCATCCGCTCCCTCTGGGGCGACGTCGGTTTCGAGGAGCTGACCGACGGGGTTCTGGTCGCCGGTCAGCCCAACGGCGCCCCGTCGTGGTTCCCCTGCAACGACCACCCCGGCGACAAGGCCGCCTTCCGCATCCAGGTCAGCACGGAAAGCCGCTACCGCGTCGTCGCCAACGGGAAACTCGTGGCGCGCCGCACCCGGGCCTCGCAGACCGTGTGGACCTACGAGCAACCCGAGCCGACCTCCACCTACCTGGTCACGCTGCAGATCGGCGCCTACGAGCTGGTGCGGCTGGCCCGGGCACCGGTGCCGATCCAGGCGGCGCTGCCCGCGCGGCTGCGGGACGCATTCGAGCATGACTTCGCCCGTCAGCCCGAGATGATGTCGCTGTTCGTCGAACTGTTCGGCCCCTACCCGCTGAGCAGTGGGTACACGGTGGTGGTCACCGATGACGACCTGGACATCCCCCTTGAAGCCCAGGGGATTTCGATATTCGGCGCCAACCACTGCGACGGCACGCGGGGCGCCGAACGCCTCGTCGCCCACGAGCTGGCACACCAGTGGTTCGGCAACTCGGTGACCGCGCGGCGCTGGCGCGACATCTGGCTGCACGAGGGATTCGCCTGCTACGCCGAATGGTTGTGGTCGGAGCGCAGCGGCGGCCCCGGCGCCGACGAACTGGCCCGGCTGCACCACGAGCGGCTGCGCGCGCAGCCACAGGACCTGCTACTGGCCGACCCCGGCGCGCGGCACATGTTCGACGACCGCGTGTACAAGCGTGGGGCGCTGACTCTGCACGCGTTGCGATCCCGGCTCGGTGATGCGAGTTTCTTTGCGCTGCTGCGAGATTGGACGGCACGCCACCGCCACGGCACCGTCGTCACCGACGACTTCACCGGCCTGGCCGCGAGTTACTCCGACGAGTTGCGGCCGCTGTGGCAAGCGTGGCTGTATTCCACGGCGGTGCCGTGACCGGCGGCGCAGCGGCTCAGCCGCCGCCGCCTCCGCCGCCTCCGGCGCCACCGGCACCACCGCCGCCGGCGCCCCCGCCGCCCTGGTCGACGGTCCCGGTGCCGTCGTAGATCAGCGGCGGCGGAACCGGCCGCCCCGGCCCGTTGGCGGGCGGCGGTGGCGGGGGTGGCGGCGCCGGGTTCGGGGCGGGCGCCTGCGGTGCGGCCGGAGCGGGCGGTGCCGCGGTCGCGTCGGGCGCCGGCACACCGACGCCAACCGCCGTGGTCAACGCCGCGGCGCCGCCCAACAGTCCGACTGCCCTACGTATCTCGAAGCTCATCAATTCCCCCAATTCTGTTGAAACCTGCCGTATCAAAGCCGTACCCGGTGCCGTGGTTGCCCAATCACGGCTTGGATACCTGTCAGGTGAACGCGGGCAAAACTTTGTCGGCCAGCAGTTGGACCGATCTCCACGCCTCGTCGGCCGGCATGCCGCCGACGAGCGGGTGCATCACCAGCGGTCCGTAGTCGTCGGAATCCCTGATCTCGGCGATGAGTTCCTGGGGCGTCAGGAACCGGTATCGCCCGGACGCCCTGACCTCCTCGAGGGTCCGCACCCCCGGCAGGTGCATCAGGGAACGCTCCTCGGTGGACCAGCCGCCGTAAGTGACCGCCTCCCAGAGGATGTGCTCGCCGAGCTGCGCCCAGGCCCGCTCCGGATCCTCGTGCAGGAAGATCATTCCGCGATTGACCCGGCCGGGCATGATCACCAGGGGCTTGACGCCGGAGTCCGAACACAGCCGCCGGTAGTGCGCGGCGACGTCGGGCAGGTGGTCGGCCAGGCTCAGCGGCAGGCCGAAGCGCGCCGCGCGCCTCGCCGTGGCGCGCACGCCACCGCCGACGTACAGCGGTGGGTGCGGGCGGCTCCACGTCCCGGTGCAGATGGGCCCACCGGGGTCGGTGCCGGCCCACACCGCCAGCAGCCGGGCGATCAGGGTGTCCATCAGCTCGCCGCGCCGGCCGAAATCGACTCCCAGCGCGTCGTATTCGATCGTGCGGTAACCCAGGCCGACGGTGGTGTGCAGCCGCCCCCGGCTCATGTTGTCCACCAGGGCGATGTCCTCGGCGAGCCGGACCGGGTGCCACAGCGGTCCGAGCGCGCAGTCCACGCTGGCGATCAGCGTCGTCGTGCGCGCCAGGAACATCGCCGCGGCCATGATCGGGTTGCAGCTCCACCCGTGCCCGGTCGCGTGGTGTTCGTCGACACTCACCGAGGTGATGCCGTGCGACTCGGCCCACTGCGCCATCTCCAGCGCGATGCGGACCAGTTCGCCTTGCGTCCGTGGGGTTCCCTGCGGCGAGCCGAAGTTGAAGCGTAACACCGTGAGCAGCATGTCCGGCCTCAGCCCTGCTCCGGCGCTGCCGCGGACCGCAGGAACGCGGCGAAGTCGGGGAACAGCGACCGGTCGACGATCTCGATGCGGGTGCCCGACGAGTCGACGTAGTAGGCGAACAGGGCGAGCCCCGGTGGCGAGACGTCGGCGGTCGCTTCGAACACGAAGCCGTTGTCCTCCAGCGCGCGCGCCGTCGCCGTCAGGTCGTCGGTGAAGTAGCCGAGGTGGTGAATCGCGTTGCCGCGCGGTGCCGTCCACGGGCTGTCGGGTACCTCTTGGATCAACTCCACGTGCGGGCTCTGCAGCGAGTAGACGAACGTCGAGGTGAGTTCGCGGGTGCCTGCGGCGGTGCGGAACGGCAGCGTGTAGCTCATCGGCGCGATCCAGGTGTAGCCGGCCAGCGCGCTCAGGCGCGCCATCGCGTCGTCGAGGTCGGACACGACGATGCCGGTGTGGTAGAAGTCGTCCGGCCGCAGCGCAAACGTCATGATTTCCTCGCCAATTGCTCTTTCAGCCAAGCTGTTTCCCAGAAGTTCGTGCTGCCGGCCAACAGCCTCTCGTGGGCCTGCGCAAGCACGTCGCGGGCGCCGGCGTGGCCCGCGGGCACCAGCTCGGCCAGGTGAATGGCGTGCAGCGGGCGGTCGGCGTCCAGGTGGGCCCGCGCGCGCTGCACCAGCGCCTCGGCGCCGGCCAGCTCGACCACGTCGGCGGCGACGGCGTCGAACCCGACCGGGTACAGCTCGGTGGTCGACCGGTGGTGAAACCAGCCCGAGTAGTTCTCCCACACCGCCCGCACGTCCCAGGACACCTTCCCGTAGCCCTGTCCCACTTCGTATTCCGCGGGCAGGGTGATCTCGCGCATCAGGGTCGCGACGTCTTTGCCCGCGTTCATGCCGGCGACGGTCCGGTCGTGGACGTACCGGACGGCGCCCGCCAGCCGGGTCAGCTCGTCCTGGATGCGCTCGGCGCCCGCGATCGGCGCGAAGTGACCGGTCACCAGCAGGTCCGGTTGCAGCTCGCGCACCCGCTCGACCGAGGCGATGACGGTCAGGGCGTCGCGGTAGCGGTCGCCGCGCATCGTCACCAGGTTGGGGATGTGGCCGAACAGCGCGCCGAAGGCATTGCCGCACAAGCAGATACGTTCCTCCGGTAGCCACACCACCAGCGAGTCGGTGGTTTCGCCGCCGGGCACGGAGAGCAGCTCCAGGCGCCGGCCTCCCACCTCCAGGGTGAGGGTGTCCTCGAAGTCGAGGTCGACTACGGGGACGCTCTGGCCGGGCAGCCGCGTGGTGCCGAGGCGCCGCTGAATCGCGCGGATGCCCGACGCCAGCGTGTCTTTGAAGGCGAACGCGCTGCGGTTGGCGCGGTAGGGCATGAGCCGTTCGTTGTCGTCGCGCCAGGTGGTCCAGTTCGCCTGCGCGACAACGGTCGTGTCCGGATCGCGCACGCTGTCCAGGCCGCCGACGTGGTCCACGTGGCCCTGGGTGATGATGACGTAGCGCACCGGGGAGGGGTCGACGGCGTCGAAGTTGGCGCGGTGCACCGGACCCTCGAAGCCCATGCCGGTGTTGACGATCACCCGGCCGTCGCCGGTGGTCAGCAGGTAGGAGTTGGACAGGCCGGGTGAGCACCACAGCCCCGGGGCGATCTGTTCGGCCCGCTCGGCGGCAGCCGGGCGCATGGCCTCCGCGCCGGGCCGGCTCCGGTAGACCGGTTCGAACCTACTCATCGCGCACGTCGAACCGGTCGAAGTAGAAGCCGAACCGCCCGCGCAGTTCGTCGGCCGAGACGGCAAAGTGGCGCCGCAGGTCGTATCGAATGCGGCCGTGTTTGCCGCGCGGGTTGCCGTCGAGGTACCGCTGGAAGTGCCCGCGCACCTGCGGTGTCAGCTCGACCCCGCCGCGCCGGTAGAGCTCCTCGAGCAGCGGCAGTTCGTTGCCGCCCAGCTGGTGGAAGCCGATGTCGATGCTGCGCTCGGCCGGCACCAGGTCGCGGTCGCGCACGCACGCGCTGAGCAGCCGGTGCACCCGGTCGCTCCAATAGTCCAGCAGCCAGCCCGGGTCGATGCTCGTGCGGCGCAGCCGGTCAGAGTAGGCCATCATCGTGATCGCCGACTGGATGACGGCCGCGGGGTCGCGGTGCGTGAACGCCACCGTGGCGTCGGGGAAGGTCGCCATCAGCGGGCCGAGTTGCTCGGCGTGCTGCGGGCTCTTCAGCACCCAGGTGCGCGGTCCGCGCAGGAAGGTCAGCGCCTGCAGCACCTTCTTCAGGAACGCGTAGTGCCGAGTCTGGTCCAGCCGCAGGTAGTAGTCCCGCCAATCGGGTACGCGCGCATGCCATTCCAGCACATAGGCGGCCAGGTCGAGGTCCAGCAACTCGACCTCCTCCTCGATCGCCTCGGGGAACCGGTCGTGCATCGCCGCGACGGCCGGGGCGCTGGCCATCAGCGCCTCGTGTTCGGCCCTGGCCCGGGCATAGCGGGGGTCCACCCCGAAGATGCCGGGGCCCTGGCCGCGCGCGGGGATGGGTTCCTGGCTCTCCCAGTACGGCAGCGCGCGCCGGCGCGGGTCGGCGGCGATGAGGTTGACCAGATGGGTGGTGCCGGACCGCGGCATTCCGACAACGACGAACGGCTTCTCGATGCGGATCGTCTCGATCTCGGGGTAGCGCTGGATCAGCTCGGTCAACGACAACCGGTTGCGCAGCAGGCGAACCACCCGTTGCCGAAGCGAGCCGCGGGCGAGCTGGCGCAGGCCGGCGTCGGCCTCGATCGCGGCGACGTGCGCGGCCAGCCGGTCGGCGAAGCCGTCGGCCTCGTTCAGGTCCTCGGGGCCGCCGGCCTGCTCGCAGGCCTCGGCACGCATCCGCCCGACGTCGAGGTCGACGGGCCTGGCCTCGGTGTACTCGAGGATCTGGCGCTGCACGTCGGTCAGCCGGGGCGCCGTCAGGTCGTCGAAGTCGATGTCGGCGACGTCGGGGCCGACAGAGCCCATGCGACCGCCTCCTCGACGTGGCGTCGAATAGTCGACGTACCATTCGAAATATGACCGAGACGGTAACGGTGCCCGCGAGTCGCCGTCAACCGGCCTCCCCGCCGACCGAGCGGGTGGTGGCGATCATGCGACTGCTCGGCGCGCAGCCCGCGCGCGCGTTCTCGCTCGCCGAGATCACCCGGGAACTGGGCATCAGCCGCGCCACCGGCCACGCCATCCTGGCAACCCTGACCGCCCACCACTGGGTGGTGCGCGACCCGGCGACCGCCGCCTACTGCTGCGGGCCCGGGGTGGCCGCGCTCACCCGGGACGGCGACCGCGTCTACCACGGCATCCTGCGTGAGCTCGCCGAATCCACCGGCGCCCAGGCGTTCCTGGCGCGGCGCGCCGGCAACACCGTCGTCGTCGTGGACAGCGCCGGCGAATCCGCGTCCGGGATGCGCGTGGAGCGCGGAACGCGCATCCCCCTCGTCGCGCCCTTCGGGCGCGACTACCTCGCGTGGAGCGCCGCCGGGGCGCGGCGGGCCTGGCTGGAGGGCCTGGGCACACCGTCGGCGGCCCTGTCGCGGCGAATCATCGCCGTTTTCACCGAGATTCGCCGGCGCGGCTACGCCGTGGAGCGGCTCAGCCGCGAATACCTGCGGGTGTACGCCGCGCTCAGCGCGCTCGGCGGGGACGGCGAGCCCGACGCGATCACCCGGCGACTGGCGCGGGCGTTCGCCGACCTCACGGTGATCGACGTGTTGCCCGCCGAACTCGCCGACGCCCGCACGCACAGCATTGCCACCGTGTCCGCGCCGATCGCCGACGAGGACGGGCTGGTCACGATGTCGGTCAGCGCGGCGCCGTTCGCCGACCTCTCCGCGGCCGGGGTCGAGCGGTTGGGCGGCCAGGTCCGCGCTGCCGCGGCACGAATCGGGGCGCTGGCGGGCGGGGCTACAGGTTAGCCAGGTCGTCGGGGACGTCGACCATGTGCTCGATCAGCGTCTCGAGTGGCACCACCTCGAGCGTGCGCTCGTGGGTGGAGGCCAGCACCACGGGGGCGGCGCGGCCGTCATCGTGGGCCCGCAGCCAGTTCAGGGCGGTGACGCACCAGCGGTCGCCGGGCAGCAAGCCCGGGAAGCGGTATTCGGGGATCGGTGTCAGCAGGTCGTTGCCGATGGATCGCTGGTGTTCGAGGAACTCGGTGGTCATCACCGCACAGATCGTGTGCCGGCCCCGGTCCTCGGGCCCGGTCGCGCAGCACCCGTCGCGGTAGAAACCGGTGAGCGGGTCGGTGCCGCAGGGTTCGAGCGGGCCGCCCAGCACGTTACGATCAGGCACCCCCTCAGTATCGCGCCCCGGGGTACGAACTTCGAACGTAAATTTCGCCTCCACGTCATACCCACCGGACGATAGGTTTTCTGCCGTGATACTCACCGGAGCGTTCCTGGCTGAGGGTGCCAGGACTGTGAACAACAAGCTCGACGTGTCGGGCGGCGTGCTGGCGCGGTTCGCGCTCGGCCCGGACCGCACCGCCCGTTTCGTGCTCGTCGTGCTGACCCGTGCCGACGGCGAGGACGGCGATCGCCGGGTCGAGGTCAAGATCGTCCCGCCGACACTCGACGAACCGCTGCGCATGTCGTTCGAGGCCCCCGAAGCCGCGGTCGGCGAATTCC
>NZ_JBYCLG010000246.1:0-2385 GCF_057473785.1 Mycobacterium sp. TH-M103 | reverse complement strand
ACTGCAGCGCGGTGTCGATCTTGCGTTGGGCGGTTGCGGTGACCCGGCCCCGGGCCGAGGCCGCCGCGCTGGCGGCGTCGTAGGTGCCCAGCGCCGTGGCGATGATCGGGAGCCGCAGCCGCAGCCCCGCGACCAGGGCCGCGATGGCGGGATGCAACGGGAATCCGCCATTGAGCACCAGGCACGACAACGACGGAAAACCTTGGGCGGCATGCGCGCTGGCGACGGCGAGCACCACGTCCGAACGGTCGCCGGGGGTGATGACCGCCATGCCGTCGCGCAGCCGTTCCAGCACGTGGTCGGCAGTCATCCCGGCGACCATCACGGCGGTGACCTCCCGCTCGCGCAGCGACTCCTCGCCGCTGACCGGGGTCCCGGCCACGGCGCGCTCGAGTTCGGCCACGGTTGGCGCCGACAGCAGGGGTTCCTCGGGCAACACGTAGCTGCGCTGGGCGAAGGCCTGCAGCGCCTCGGCCACCGCGGCGAGTTCCATCGGCTCACACCGGTTGGCCACCACTGCGGCGGCGTGGGCGCGCTGAGCGGAGAGTTCGGCCAGCGAGACCTCGACGACGCGGGCGACCTCGTCGGGGGTGCGGCCCCTGCCGCTGACGGCCAGCAGCACCGGTGCGCCGAGGTTGACCGCGATGCGGGCGTTGACCGAGAGCTCCGCGGGTCTGGTGACGTCGGTGTAGTCGCTGCCCACGATGACCACCACGTCGCAGGCCTGGGCTATCGCCTGGTAGGCGTCGACGATGTCCGCGATGGCGGCGTCGCTGTCGGCGTGCAGCCGCTGGTAGGTGACGCCGACGCACTGCTCGTAGGACAGGCCCGCGGTGGTGTGCCCCAGCAGCAGCTCCAGGATGTAGTCGCGATGTTCGTTGCGGCGCGTGATCGGCCGGAAGACGCCGACTTTGGCGACGCTCGCGGTCAAACCGTGCAGCAGCCCGAGCGCGATCGTCGACTTTCCGGTCTCCGGCTCGGGCGCGGCGATGTAGATCGCTGTCGTGGACCCGGCGGCCATCGACCCGCCTTCAGCCCAGCCGCCGCAGCCGCGGCGCGAGATCCTTCTCGAACAGCTCCAGGAAGCGGCGCTGGTCGTGGCCGGGGGCGTGGAACACCAGGTGGTTCAGGCCCCAGCCGACGTAGTCCTTGACCTTCTCGACGGCCTCGTCGGGGTCCGAGGCAACGATCCAGCGCTTGGCGACCTGCTCGATCGGCAGCGCGTCGGCGGCCTTCTCCATCTCGATCGGGTCGTCGATGCTGTGCTTCTGCTCGGCGGTCAGCGACAGCGGCGCCCAGAACCTGGTGTTCTCCAGCGCCAGCTCGGGATCGGTGTCGTAGGAGATCTTGATCTCGATCATCTTGTCGATGTCGTCGAGGTTGCGCCCGGCCGCCGCCGCGCCGTCGGCCACCGCGGGCATCAGCTTGTCCTTGTAGAGCTCCTCGCCCTTGCCGGAGGTGCAGATGAAGCCGTCGCCGGCGCGTCCGGCGTATTTGGCGACCGCCGGGCCGCCAGCGGCGACGTAGATCGGCACACCACCCTCGGGCACGTCGTAGATGGAGGCGCCCTTGAGCCGGTAGTACTCGCCGTCGAAGTCGACGCGGTCGCCACGCCACAGCTCGCGCATCAGCCGCACCGATTCGCGCAGCCGGGCGAACCGCTCCTTGAACTCCGGCCACTCGCCGGAGTACCCGGTCGCGATCTCGTTGAGCGCCTCCCCGGTGCCCACGCCGAGGAAGACGCGGCCGGGGTACAGGCACGCCATGGTGGCGAACGCCTGCGCGATGACGGCCGGATTATAGCGGAAGGTCGGGGTGAGCACCGAGGTGCCCAGCTGGATGCGCCGGGTGCGTTCGCCCACCGCGGTCATCCAGGCCAGCGAGAACGGGGCGTGCCCGCCCTCGTGCCGCCAGGGCTGGAAGTGGTCGCTGACGCTGGCGCTGTCCATGCCGTGGTCCTCGGCGGCGACGGCCAGCTCTACGAGCTCGCGCGGTGCGAATTGTTCGGCGGACGCTTTGTATCCCAGTTTCAGTTCGGCCACCAGTTCTTTCTACTCCTCCTGGCTTGGTCGCGACCCGCTGCGCCCGGCTTCGCCGCGCTTGCGATCGCTCCTGGCCTGCTGCCTACACTCGCGGCATGGGACCGGCCCCGACCCTTGTTCAGGTCACCGACACCGTTCACCTCGCCCGGGGCGAGGCCGTCAACTGGACCCTGGTCTCCGACGACACCGGGGTCATGCTGATCGACGCCGGCTACCCCGGGGATCGGCAGGACGTGCTGGCCTCGCTGCGGCAGCTTGGCTACGAGGCCGGCGACGTGCGCGCCATCCTGCTGACGCACGCGCACATCGACCACCTGGGCTCGGCGATCTGGTTCGCCAACGA
>NZ_JBYCLG010000245.1:0-5412 GCF_057473785.1 Mycobacterium sp. TH-M103 | reverse complement strand
CGCCGTTCGGTGGGCACCTTCTCCATGGCCAGCGCGGCGCCCAGGCCCCACTCGCCGCCCATCCCGATGCCGTAGAGCAGCCGGAGAATCACCAGCACGGTGAAGTTGGGCGCGAACGCGCACAAGAACCCGACCACCGAGTAGAAGATCACGTCGACCATCAGCGGCAGCCGCCGGCCGACGCGGTCGGCCCAGAGCCCGAACAGCAGCGCGCCCACGGGACGCATGACCAGGGTGGCCGTCGTGACGAACGCGACCTCGGCTTTGCTGCGGTGGAATGTTGTCGCGATGTCGGCGTAGACGAACACGACGATGAAATAGTCGAAGGCGTCCATCGTCCAGCCCAGCCAAGCGGCGACGAACGAGTTGCGCTGGTCGCGGGTGATCCGCTGTGTTGTCACGTCAGCATCGTGCAGTACCGAGCGCGTACGCGCGAGAGTGGACATGTCGCCGAGAACTCCTCCCTGGCGACCGAAGCGATGCAGCGCTGGCCGCAGTACGTCAAGCCCGCCGCCGACGGCAGCCGGTTGACGTTCGAGGGACGCAGCTACCCGGTCGACGAGGGCCCGGGCGCGGGTTGTCCGCCGCAGCACGGGATCAGCAAGGCTCCCGGGATTCACTGACGCTCCACCGAAGGCGTCCTGCACGACGCCGACCGCGACCACATCGACACGATGGTGCTCTATCCCAGCCTCGGGCTGTGCGCCCCGGCCCTGGAGGCCCCGAGTTCGCCGCCGGATTCGCGCGGCTCTACAACCAATGGATCGCAAACTACTGCGCCGTCGGGCGGCCGACTGAAAGGCGTCGCCGTCACCCCAATCGAGCACGGTCACGTGGCCATCGACGTCATGACCGAGGCCAGGGACCTCGGGCTGGTGGCCACGCTCGTCCCGCCGGCGCTCAAGACCCGCAACCTCGACCACCCCGACCTCGACCCCTTCTACGCCGCCGCGGTCGAGCTCGGGATGCCGCTCGGCGTCCACGGCGCCCCCGGCATCCACCTGCCCAAGATCGGCGTGGACCGCTTCACCAACTACATCCAGGTGCACTGCATCAGCTTCCCGTTCGACCAGATGACGGCGATGACGGCGCTGGTCTCCGGCGGCGTCTTCGAGCGGCACCCTGATCTGCGGGTCGCCTTCCTCGAGGCGGGCGCCGGCTGGGTTCCGTTCTTCATCGACCGCCTGCACGAGCACTACGAGAAGCGCGGCGACTGGATCGAGCGCGGCTGGCGCCGTGACCCGCACGAATACCTACGGGCGGGCAACATCTGGGTGACCTGCGAGCCCGAGGAGCCCATCCTGCCCGGCGTGATCGACGTGCTCGGCGCCGACTTCATCATGTTCGCCGGCGACTACCCGCACTGGGACGGCGAATGGCCGGAGAGCATCAAGCATCTGCGCACCCGCGCCGACATCAGCGAAGAGGCGCGCGAAAAGATCGGCGGCCTCAACGCGCCGCGGTTCTACGGGCTGAACTAACGCGCCCGGGGTGGCAGGATCTTTCGACATGGGTGCTTTCCTGCTCCGGGCAACGTTGACCGGCTTTGCGTTGTGGTTGGTCACCAAGTTCGTTCATGGGATCGAATTCGTCGGCGGCCACAGCACACTGCAGACGGTCGGCATCATCTTCGTCGTCGCGGTGATCTTCGGTCTGGTCAACGCGTTCATCAAGCCGATCGTCCAGATCTTGTCGATCCCCCTGTACATCCTGACGCTCGGCCTGATCCACATCGTGATCAACGCCTTGATGCTGTGGATCACCGCGTGGATCACCGAACACACCACCCATTGGGGACTGCGCTTCGACCATTTCTGGTGGACGGCGATCTGGGCGGCGATCGTGCTGTCGATCGTGAGTTGGGTGCTGTCGCTGGTGATTCGCGACGTCAATCGTCGCACCCGCACCTAGACCGTCAGCGGCCCTGCCACCGCGGCGGTCGCTTCTCGGCGAAGGCGCGCGGCCCCTCCTTGGCGTCTTCAGTGGTGAAATCCGTTCGCTGTGCCGAGTTTCGTTGTCGTATGCGGACTCGAGGTCCAGTGCCAAACCCTCGACGTTCGACTGCTTGGTCGCCGAAACCGCGAGCGGTGGGTTGGCCGCGATGCGCCCGGCGTAGTCGTACGCGGTATCCATCAGCTCTTCGACTGGGACGACCCGGTTGATCAGTCCCATCGCCAACGCGAGCTCCGCATCCACCACGTCGGCGGTCAGCAGCAGCTCTATCGCCATGGGGTAGGGCAGTTGCCGCGGCAGCCGCACGGTGCTTCCGCCGCCGGCGAAAAGACCCCGCTTCGGTTCCATGACCGCGAAACGCGCATCCGGCACGGCCACGCGGATGTCGGTGGAAGTCAGCATCTCGAAGCCGCCCGCGACGCACGTGCCGTTCACGGCCGCGACGATCGGCTTGTACGTCTCGAGATCGGCTCCAGTGCAGAAGTCCCGGCCGACGCCGGTGATGACCGCGACCCGTGCGCGGGCGTCGTCGCGGAACGCCGCCCAGGCGTTGGGTCAGATCGCGGAAATGCCAGCGAATTACGTGTCTCGGGCCGGCTGATCGTGATGGTGGCGATGTGGGTGTGCAGCGCGTATTCGATGCTCACCGCGTCTCCCCGTGACCACCGGTCACCAGGCGGACCACGTCACGCGCGCAGCCCCACGACAGGGTCACGCCGTTGCTGCTGTGCCCGTAGTTGTGGATGCACCGGGCCGAGCCCAGCGGCTCGGCCTCGAGCCGCACCGACGGACGATCCGGGCGCAACCCGGTGATCGTCTCGATCAACTGCGCGTCGCGCAGGCGCGGCTCGATCCGGCGGCACCGCTGCAGGATCCGCTCGCTCACCTCGGGGTCTGCGGTGGTGTCCCAGCGGTCGGGGATGCTGATGCCGCCGCACACCACCCGCCGCGGATGGGGGAAGAAGCAGGTCCATTCCGATCCGCCGTCGACCTCCAGGAACAGTTGCCGCAGACCGGGATTCGTCAGAACGACGTGCTGGCCGAACAGGGGCCGCACCGTATCGTCGCCCGCCAGCGTTCGCGCGCCCAGGCCGGCGCAGTTCACGACGATCGGAGCCGTGTCGGCGACCTCGGCCAAGGACCCGACCGCGTGTGCCTCGATTTCGCATCCGGCCGCCGCCAGTCGCCCGATCAGGTAGTCCAAGTACTGCGGCATGTCGATCATCGGCACGGTGGCACAGAACGCGGCATCGAAGCCGTCGGGAATCTCGGCAGCGTCCGCCGCGCGCAGGTCGGGGATCAATTCGCCCACCGCCGACATCGCTGCGTTCAGATCGCCGGCCGCCATCGCCGGTGCCAGCTGGACTCCGGTGGCGGGGTCGTCGGCGAGTTCGCGGAACACCCGCAGCGAGTGTTCGCACCAGGCCCGCGTCGCAGTGGCACGCCCGGCCGGCCGCGGGGGAGTCCACACCGCACCGGCCACCGCCGACGTGGTCTGGTGCGGCATTGCGGTCGCCCACACCTGCACGGGCCAGCCCGCCTCGGCCAGGCAGATCGCCGACGTCAGGCCGCTGACACCGGCGCCGACCACGACGATCTGTTGGGCGGTGGCCACGGCGGGCAAGAACTCAGCGCGGTGCGTTCCCGCCCAGCAGCCCGTTGAGGATGCCGAGCTGGGCGCCGGCGACCTGCGGCGGCGTTTCGGCGGGCACGTTGGCGTCCGGTGTCAGTTGCCAGGGCTGGCAGCCGTTGGTCTTGAACGACTTGTCCGTGGCATCGATACGGACCACCTGCGGCTTTTTGCTCAGGGCGTTGTCGACGACGTTGCCGTCGGGGTTGCCCGTCCGCTTCCAGTAGCAGGTGCCGTCGCCGACGGGCCCGCCCGAGCTGTAGATGCCCGGCGCGATGTCGGTGCCCACTGCGTACGTACCGTCCTTGTCGATGGTCGTCTTCGGGGCGGGCGGCGGCGCCGGATCCGGGTCCGCGCCGGCAACGGCGGCACCGGCAATGCAGCCCGCAAATAGCAGCCCCGCGGCGCCGAACCGTGCCGCGATCGGTGCTTTCGACTTCGAGCCCATAGGAGTGCAGTTTACCGGCGCGAACGCCCCGGGGTGGCGTCCTCGGCTCAATTGCACACGGCCCGCACCCCCATAACCGGCTGGGAGCCGCGGCCATCGTCGAAGTCCGGCGCCCACGGCCACCGACCGCGCTCGTCGGCCCACACCACCTGAAGTGCGCTCATCTGGTTTCCGAAGAACGCGGTGGCGAACTTCAAATGGGCGTCCGGATGCTCCACCTCGACGAGTTCGACGCGAGACCCGGCCGGGAGGGTCATCCGCGCGCCCGCCGTGAACGCCCCACGATTCACCGCTTGGAACGCGACGGCGTTGAGCAAGCCCACCGCCCGCTGCGGTGAGACTCCGGTGATCAGCAATTCCGGCAGGTCGCAGCGGGTCAGCCCCACCGTGTACGCGAATGGCCGCCGCTCGCTCTCCACGTATTGCACGGCCCAACCGCGCTTCGGCATGGTCGCGTACAGCTCGTCGAGGTAGTCCTGTACGGGCCTGTCGGGGTGGTCGCACCTCCAGCACATGGCGGTCCCTTTCTCTGGTTGCTTGCGACCACCATGCCCGCGGGGTCCGACATTCCCGCCCCAAACGCACGCCACCCCGCGGGCCGGATGGCCCGCGGGGTGGCGGTGGGAGGTCGATCTAGCGCAAATCGAACCGGTCGGCGTTGATCACCTTGTTCCACGCGGCGACGAAGTCCTGAACGAACTTCGGCTGCGCGTCGTCGGCTCCGTACACCTCGGCGAGAGCCCGCAACTCCGAGTTGGCCCCGAACGCCAGGTCCACGCGGGTGGCGGTCCACCTCGGTTGCCCGAAGGCGCGGTCCTTGCCCACGTAGGTCCCGTCGTCGGCGCCCGACGGCTCCCATGCGGTGCCCATGTCGAGCAGGTTGACGAAGTAGTCGTTGGTCAGCGACTCGGGCGCGGCGGTGAGGACGCCCAACGGCGATTGCTTGTAGTTGGCGCCCAGGACGCGCAGACCACCGACCAGCACCGTCATCTCGGGTGCGCTGAGCCGCAGTAAGTTGGCCGGGTCCAGCAACAGGTACTCGGCCGGCATCGAGCTCGCCTTCCCGAGGTAGTTGCGGAAGCCGTCGGCCTTCGGCTTGAGCACGGCGAAGGACTCGACGTCGGTCTGCTCCTGAGTCGCGTCGGTGCGGCCGGGCGCGAACGGCACCGTGATGTCGTGGCCGGCCGCCTTCGCGGCCTTCTCGATGGCGGCGCACCCGCCCAGCACGACGAGGTCGGCGAACGACACCTTTTTGTTTCCCACCCGCCGAGGAGTTGAAGGACTTGGCGTGCCCCCGGTGAATGAGTCCGCCTTGTTTTAGGGTCCTGTGGCCCCGATGTGGGGGCCGGAAGGGACGATGAATCACATGGCTGGGCGGAAG
>NZ_JBYCLG010000244.1:0-6822 GCF_057473785.1 Mycobacterium sp. TH-M103 | reverse complement strand
GAGGAGCCGCACGACCTCGGCGGCGGCGCCGGCGGCGGCATGGGATGAGCATTCGCTCATAGCCATTACATAAGTGGTGCATAGCCGCGGGCATCGTTCGCGGATGCATCATTTGTCTCATGAGTGAAACACCCGAAAACACGACAGTGCGGTCCTCGACCGCAACGGACCCGGCGCCCGTTCCCGCGACCGGGGCGCCCCACAAGACTCCGCGGGTTTTCCAGGTCGCGGCGTGGGTCGCCATCGTCGCCGGCACGGTCTTCATCGTGGCGGTGATCTTCTTCACCGGCTTCGTGCTGGGCCGGCACGCCGGGTTCCCCGGACACCATGGCGGCTTCCACCACCACAAGCACCACGCGATGATGATGCATCCGCACGGTCCGGGCGGGCCCGGCGGCGCGGGCCCCGCGGCGATGCCCGGCGGCGGGCCCGGGACGACGCGGCCCGGTAGCGGCCCTGGACAGGTGCCGTCCTCGGTCTCCCCGTCGGTGACGCCTTCGCCGTAGCGAACCGCGCGGTGGCCCGGCGCTCGACGGAGCGCCGGGCCGTCGGTGTCACGCCGATCGGCCGGTGCCGCGGGTCTTGCGCCGGGTGACGAACAGGTCGCGCCAGGACGCCACCTCCGGATGCTGCTTCAGCAACGCCCGCCGCTCCCGTTCGGTCATGCCACCCCAAACACCGAACTCCACCTGGTTGTCGAGCGCCTCGGCGAGGCACTCGGCGATGACGGGACAATGCCGGCAGATGGCGGCCGCGCTGCGCTGCGCCTTCCCGCGAACGAATAGTTCATCGGGATCGCTGGAAAGGCACCGCGCTTGCGACACCCAGTCGGTGGTGGTTTCGGCTGCGGCGAGGGTGCGGACGTAGGCGGGTTTTGTTCTCACTCTCGATGCTCCTGTGCGCGGTTCGTGTTCGCCCGCCCCGGGCGACCACTATTCCCGCGCGGCTCAGCAGTGTCTGTCCGCCGAACGGCGGGTGCACGGGATGAATCAGAGTGTCCCCCGATTGGGGGAACGGCAGCCCGCCGCTGTGGGAGACTGACCGCCATGATCGGCGCGCCGGCGACCGACAAGGTGCGTGTGGTCGTGGGCGAAGACCACCCGCCGTTCCGCAGTGGCCGCATGCGCGCGCCGGCATCGAGCGGCGAGGTCGACGCCCGGTGATCGCCGCGGGGCTGTCGCTGCGGCGCTGTGGCGCGGACTGCTCGAGGAGCGTGGGCCGCCCGCTGGCTCGATTCGTCGACTTCGTCTCCGCCGAACCCGTCCGACTGTCGGCGTTCCTGCGCTTGCCGCTGATCGGTCTGATCGTCTTGCTGGTCTCGGTGTGGGAGGTCGAGCACTGGTTGCCGCTGGCCTATGCGCTGATACTCAGCGCTTACAGCGTCGCCGCGCTGGTGTGGGCGGTGGTGGTGCTGCGCGGCCCGGTGCCGCCGTGGGCCGGCTGGGTCTCGACGGGCATCGACGTCCTGGCCGTGGTGGCGCTGTGCGTGGTGTCGGGAGGGGCCACCGTGGCGTTGCTACCGGTGTTCTTCCTGCTGCCGATCTCGGTGGCGTTCCAGGACCGCCCGGCGCTGGCCGCAGCCGTCGGCGTCTGCACCGCCTTCGGTTACCTCGGTGTGTGGATCGTCTATTCCAAGCGTGACGACACGGTCGAGCTGCCGACCGTGGTCTACACGCATTTCGGGTTGCTGCTGTGGTTGGCGGCCGCGATGACCGCGCTGTGTTACTTCCTGACCCGCGCCGCGGCGCGCGTGGCGGCTCTGCTCGACATGCGCCGCACTCTTGTCGCGGAATCGATGCGCGCCGACGAGCGGCACTCCCGCGCACTGGCCGAGGAACTGCACGACGGACCGCTACAGGACCTGCTGGCGGTGCGACTCGACCTCGACGAAGTCCGGGAGCGCTGTACCGACCCGCGGCTGGATGCCGCCTACCGGGCGGTGCAGAACACGGTGACCCGCCTGCGCGGCACCGTCACCGCGCTACATCCCCAGGTGCTCACCGAATTGGGTCTCACCGCCGCGCTGCGGGAGCTGATCAGCGACTACGAGCAGCGCGGGAACTTCGTGATCGAAGCCGACCTCGAAGACGTCGATCGGCCGCGGTCGCAATCCCTGCTGTATCGCGCCGCCCGCGAACTGCTCGCCAACGTGTACAAGCACGCCGGGGCGCGCACAGTCCAGGTCGGCCTCACCCGGGAGGTCGACACCATCACGCTGAGCGTCGTCGACGACGGCAGGGGATTCGATCCTGCCATCGTGCGTCGGCGTGTGACCCAAGGGCATATCGGGCTGGCGTCGCTGATGGTCCGCATCGACGCAATGGGCGGATCGATGAACCTGACATCGACGCCGGGCGGGGGCACACGGGTATCGGTGACCACCGCCGCCGGCGCCGACTGAACGCGCCCGCGCCGGACGGGCCCGGGCACCCGCGCGGGATGGGCACCGGATCTCAATTCACAACAATTTTGGCCCGGGGACTGTTACCGCGGCCGCCATGCGGGGCAGTATTCACGTCATGACCGAAACACCCGATCCGGCCGCGCAGCCGACGCCCGTTCCCCCCGCACCGCCGCCGCCACCGCCGGCGCCGCCGCAGCGGCCCAAGCCGCCGAGGCTCTACACGGCCGCGGCGTGGGTGGTGATCGTCGCGGGCATCGTGTTCATCCTGTCGGTCATCTTCTTCTCGGGGGCGATGGTGTTCGGCTACGGCCACTGCCACCACCGCCATCACCCCGGCACGATGTTCGGTCCCGGCGGCCCCGGCGGCCCCGGTCCGGGAATGGGCCCGTGGGGCCCCGGCCCCGGCCCGGGAGGCTTCGGTCCCGGCGGCCCCGGCCCGTGGCCGTTCGGCGGGTCCGGCGGCCCGGGGATGATCGTCCCCATGCCTCCCGGTGGGCCCGGGGGACCGGGCGGCCCGGGTGGGCCCGGCGGCGGTCAGGCCGGCCCTGGCGGCGGCCCCGGTCAGTCGTCCAGCGGCCCCGCACCCAGCCCCCCGGGCCCACGCCCGTAGCCCGGATTGGGAATCGGGCGGTGCGGGTAATCGTCTGCGCGGTAAGGCCCGCGCGAACGGCCGAAGAGGAGAGGGCGAGATGACCCAGCGCTACACCACCACGGATGCCGGGATCCCCGCACCCAGCGACGACCAGTCGCTCACCATCGGGCCCGACGGCCCGATCCTGCTGCAGGATCACTACCTGATCGAGCAGATGGCGATGTTCAACCGGGAACGCATCCCGGAACGGCAGCCCCACGCCAAGGGCGGCGGCGCGTTCGGCCACTTCGAGGTGACCAACGACGTCAGCCAATACACCCGGGCGGCGGTGTTCCAGCCCGGCACCAAGACCGAGATGCTGGCCCGGTTCTCCACCGTCGCCGGCGAGCGCGGCAGCCCGGACACCTGGCGGGACCCGCGCGGCTTCGCGCTGAAGTTCTACACCGGCGAGGGCAACTTCGACATGGTGGGCAATAACACGCCGGTCTTCTTCATGCGCGACCCGCTGAAGTTCCAGCACTTCATCCGCTCCCAGAAGCGCACCCAGGCACGCAACGTGCGCGACCACAACATGCAGTGGGACTTCTGGAGCCTGTCCCCGGAATCGGCGCACCAGGTGACCTGGCTGATGGGCGATCGCGGCATCCCGAAGACCTGGCGCCACATGAACGGCTACAGCAGCCACACCTACAGCTGGATCAACGCCGCCGGCGAGATCTTTTGGGTGAAGTACCACTTCATCACCGACCAGGGCATCGAGTTCCTGACCCAGGAGGAGGCCGACCACCTGGCCGGCGCGGACGGCGACTACCACACGCGCGACCTGTACGACGCGATCGAGCGTGGCGAGCACCCGAGCTGGACGCTGAAGATGCAGATCATGCCCTACGAGGAGGCCCGGACCTACCGGTTCAACCCGTTCGACCTGACCAAGGTGTGGCCGCACAGCGACTACCCGCTGATCGACGTCGGCAAGATGACGCTGACCCGCAACGTCACCGACTACCACGCCGAGATCGAGCAGGCCGCCTTCGAGCCGAACAATACCGTGCCCGGCACCGGCCTGAGCCCGGACAAGATGCTGCAGGCCCGCGGCTTCTCCTACTCCGACGCGCACCGCGCCCGGCTGGGGACCAACTACCGGCAGATTCCGGTCAACGAGCCCAAGGTCGAGGTGCACAGCTATTCCAAGGACGGGGCGATGCGGATCAAGAACGCCTCCGACCCGGTGTATGCGCCGAACTCCTACGGCGGGCCGCAGGCCGACCCGGCGCGCGCCGCCGAGGTGCGCTGGCACGCCGACGGGGACATGGTGCGCTCGGCCTACACCCTGCACGCCGAGGACGACGACTGGGGCCAGGCCGGCGCCATGGTCCGCGAAGTTCTGGACGACGAGGCGCGGGATCGCTTGGCGCACAACATCATCGGCCACGTGTCCAAGGGCGTCAAAGAGCCGGTGCTCTCGCGGGTGTTCGAGTACTGGCGCAACGTCGACCCCGACCTCGGGAAGAAGGTCGAGGAGGGGGTTCGCGCCAACCAGGGCTGATCCCGGTGCCTGGCATGATCGGCTGCATGACCATGCGGGCTGCCGCGGTGGCTCTGGCCATCGGGACCGTCGGCCTGGCTGTCGGGCGCCCCGTCGCGGCCGCCGCGCCCTCCGAGCCGGGCGTGGTGTCCTACGCGGTGCTGGGCAAGGGGTCGGTCGGCAACATCGTCGGCGCGCCGATGGGCTGGGAGTCGGTGTTCACCGAGCCGTTCCAGGGGTTCTGGGTCGATCTGCCGGCCTGCAACAACTGGGCCGACATCGGGCTGCCCGAGGTCTACGACGATCCCGACCTGGCGTCGTTCAACGGGGCGACCACCCAGACGTCGGCCACCGACCAAACCCACTACGCCAAGCAGGCGGTCGGGGTGTTCGCCACGAACGACGCCGCCACCAGGGCCTTCCACCGGGTGGTGGACCGGACCGTGGGCTGCTCGGGACAGACCACGGCGCTGCACCTGGACGACGGGTCCACCCAGGTCTGGTCGTTTGCCGGGGGACCGGCGACGGCCACCGACGCGGGCTGGACGAAGCAGGAGGCCGGTACCGATCGGCGTTGTTTCGATCAAACCAGGCTGCGTGAAAACGTGTTGCTGCAGGCCAAGGTCTGCCAATCCGGCAACGCGGGGCCCGCGGTCAACGTGCTCGCCGGAGCGATGCAGAACGCGCTGGGTCAATAAATGCGAATAGTTGGGTATCCGGGTAGGCCGTGCGGCGAAAAGGCGCGGAAACGGGAATATGTCGGCACGGTCTGCGAGATGAGTTGGTCGTGGTTATCGTCGGGATAGCTGCCCGAGCGAGCGGTCCGCAGGGGCCCGGAGGGATCGTGATATGACGTTCGCCGGCACCACCGGCGCGGCCTCGCAGCTGGCCACGACCCTCCCGGTCGAGGCCGAGATGGCCGATTCCTCGGTCGCCGCCTCGTATATCGCCGACAGCTGCCTGGCCGACGGCTCGCTGGGGCGGGTCGGACTCGAGGTGGAGGCGCACTGCCACGACCCGACCGATCCGCACCGCAGGCCGGGCTGGGACGAGATCCTCGAGGTGCTGGAGTTCCTGCCGGCGCTGCCCGGGGCCAGTGCGGTCACCGTCGAACCCGGCGGGGCCGTGGAGCTGTCCGGGCCGCCTGCCGACGGCGTCGTGCCGGCCATCAACGCCATGCACAGCGATCAGGCGGTGCTGCGACAAGCTTTCGCCGACGCCGGGCTCGGCCTGGTTTTTTTGGGGGCGGACCCGCTGCGGCCGCCCCAGCGCATCAACCCGGGCGCGCGCTACCGCGCCATGGAGCAGTTCTTCGCCGCCGACGGCTTCCGGGATGTCGGCGCGGCCATGATGACCTCGACCGCCTCGGTCCAGGTCAACCTCGACGCGGGGCCGCAGGAGGGCTGGGCGCAGCGGGTTCGGCTGGCCCACGCGCTGGGGCCGACGATGATCGCGATCGCGGCCAATTCCCCGATGCTGAGCGGCGAATTGTCGGGCTGGTCATCCACCCGGCAGCGGGTCTGGGGGCGGATGGACTCGGCGCGATGCGGGCCCGTGCTGGGCATCAGCGGTGACGACCCCGGCACCGAATGGGCGCACTACGCGCTCAACGCGCCGGTGATGCTGGTGAACAATCCCGAGGCCGTCGCCGTCACCCACTATGTGCCCTTCACCGACTGGGTGGACGGCCGGGTGCTGCTCGGCGACCGCCGCCCGACCATCGCCGACCTCGAATACCACCTGACCACGCTGTTCCCGCCGGTGCGCCCGCGCCAATGGCTGGAGATCCGCTACCTGGACAGCCTGCCGCAGACGTTCTGGCCGGCCGTGGTGTACACACTCGTGGCCCTGCTCGACGACCCGGCCGCCGCCGCCGTCGCCGCCGAAGCCGTCGAACCGGTGGCCACCGCGTGGGACACCGCGGCGCGCGTAGGGCTGCGGGATCGCCGGCTCTACACCGCGGCCAACCGGTGCGTGGCGCTGGCCGCGGAACGGGCCCCGGCGGAGCTGACCGAGGGGATGCAGCGCCTGGTCCGGGCCGTCGAGCAGGGCCGCTGTCCCGCCGACGACTTCTGCGACCAGGTCGGCGAGCACGGTGCCGCGGTCGCGGTCGCGCGGCTGGCGCGAGCGGGCCTGTGAGTTCCCGGGAGCGGATCGCCGACGACCTGGCGCGCGCGCGGGCGCGGACGTTGCGGCTGGTCGACTTCGACGACGACGAGCTGTGCCGGCAGTACGACCCCCTGATGAGCCCGCTGGTGTGGGACCTGGCGCACATCGGGCAGCAGGAGGAGCTGTGGCTGC
>NZ_JBYCLG010000243.1:0-3020 GCF_057473785.1 Mycobacterium sp. TH-M103 | reverse complement strand
CGCGAAGTCCAGCATGTCTGCGCCCGCTCCTATCCGACCAAGGCGGTGTTGGCGTCTTCGGTGGCCGCATAGGAACCGGTGCTGATGGCCAGCATGGTCGCCAACTGCTCCCGGGCCACTGCGGCATGAGCATTGATTTCCTGGTAAAGCTTTGCGTGCGAAGCGAACTGTGCGGCCGTGAGGAAGGACACCACGTCGGCGGCGGCCGGAACGACGCCGGTCGTCGGTGCGACTGCCGCCGCGGTCCCGGCCTGCAGCGCCGCATTGATGGAATGCAATTTCCCGGCGGTGGCCGCCAGTATCTCCGTACGTGCGATCACATTTGACATGTCTTCTCCTCAAAGGTGGTGATATCCAATGCATTTCAGCGGCCAGTCGGCCACTGCCGCAGAGCTTCGGACATGTTAAGCGCGCGATGTCGCCGCACTACAGCCTTCGCGGGCTATGTTCACCACAGAGCCGACAATTGTTCATTTAGCTGGGGGGCTGTGCTGCAGTCTATGCGTATGGCATGAAATATGCTGCAAAAAAATATGATTAGAGTTTGGCATGAACTTTCTCGTGGTTGCCCATAGAGAAACTATGCTTTGCTGGCAACATCCGGGCGGGTCGAGGCGCTAAGGTGCACCGCATGCCGCAACCCAGCATTCCGGGCTTCGTCCGCCGCTCGCTCGTGGCCACCGCCGCGGGCGCGGCCATCGCCACGGTGTCGGCCTGTGACCACGACCCAGCCCAGCCGGGGGCGAACCCGCGCCAGGTGACCGTCGTCGGTTCGGGGCACGTCGAGGGCGTCCCGGACACGTTGGCCGCCGAGGTCGGCATTGAATTCACCGCACCCGACGTCACCGCGGCCATGGACCAGACCAACGACCGCCAGCAAGCGGTCCTCGGCGCGCTCACCGGCGCCGGGATCGATCGCAAGGACATCAACACCACCGACGTCACCCTGCAGCCGCAATACGGTACTGCCCCGCCCGGCGGCACCGCCACCATCGCCGGCTACCGCGCCGCCAACGCCATCGAGGTCAAGATCCATCCACCCGACGCCGCGTCGCGGGTACTGGCGCTCATCGTCGGCGCCGGCGGTGATGCGACCCGCATCAACTCGGTGAGCTATTCGATCTCGGACGACTCCCAGCTCGTCAAGGATGCGCGGGCGCGGGCGTTCGACGACGCCAAGAACAGGGCCGGCCAATACGCGCAACTGTCCGGCCTCCGGCTGGGCAAGGTGCTGTCCATCTCCGAAGTGGCCGGATCGGGGCCGCCCAAGGCGCCGGCGCCACAACGCGGCGTGGCCGCCGTCCCGCTGAACCCGGCCGGCAGACGGTGAGCTTCTCGGTGACCGCGGTGTGGGGGCTGGACTGAGTCGGTGCTACTGCTGGTAGACCCTGGGGTCCAGCATGCCGATGTACGACAGGTCGCGGTAGCGCTCGTCGTAATCCAGGCCATAGCCCACGACGAACTCGTTGGGGATGTCGAAACCGACATAGGCGATGTCGACGTTGGCGCCCCGCGCATCGGGCTTGCGGAGCAGCGTGCACACCCGCAGCGACCGCGGGTGCCGGCTGCTCAGGTTGCGCAGCAGCCACGACAACGTGAGCCCGGAGTCGACGACGTCCTCGACGATCAGCACGTCGCGCCCCTGGATGTCGCGGTCCAGGTCCTTCATGATCCGCACCACACCCGACGACGACGTCGAGGACCCGTAGGAGCTGACCGCCATGAACTCGAACTGGGTCGGCACGGGGATGGCGCGCGCCAGGTCGGTGACGAACATCACAGCGCCCTTGAGCACGGTGATCAGCAACAGGTCCTGGCCGGACTCGGCCACCAGGTCGCGGTAGCGGGCGCCGATTTCGTCGCCGAGTTCGGCGACCCGCGCCTGAATCTGCTCAGCCGTGAGCAGCACAGACTTGATATCCCCCGGGTAGAGCTCCGTTGGCTGCGCGGGGGTGATCGCCGAGGAGATCTGCGCCACGAGCACAGCGTGCCATGCCGGCGCGCCAATAACCAACGGCGGTTCGGATATTGCGGTTACCGGACCGGCTCGTGCCACATCGTCAGGACACCGTCGCGCCGGCCCGCGATCAGCCGCTCACCGCGCAGGGAGGATCCGACGGCCACTCCGCCCTGCCCGCGCCACGCGGTGACCAGCGTGTCGACGCCGCGAATCTGCTTGTCCGTCAAGCCGGTCGCGCCGCCGGCCAGCAGCCAGGAACGGATCACCCGGCGCCGGACGGGATCGGGCAGCGCGGCCAGCGTCCCCGCCCGCAGCCCCGTGCCCGTCTTCGCGCCGGGCATCGCCTCGGCGGCGAGCGAGTCGATCAACTCGGTGTCCTCGCGCAGCGCCGTCGCGGTGCGGGCCAGCGCCTCGGCCACCCCCCCGCCCAACACGTCCTCGAGCAGTGGCAGCACCTCCAGGCGGATCCGGGTCCGGGTGAAACGGCGGTCGGCGTTGTGCGGGTCCCGCCAAGCCGTCAGCCCCAGTTCGCGGCACGCGGCGTGCGTCAGGCTGCGGCGCACTCCCAGCAACGGCCGGCACCACGGAGGATCGTGCGGGCGCATCCCGGCGAGCGAACGCCCCCCGGAGCCGCGCCCCAGCCCCAGCAGGACCGTCTCGGCCTGGTCGTCGAGCGTGTGCCCCAGCAGCACGGGGCCGTCGCGGTGGCTGTCCAGCGCTGCGTAGCGCGCGGCGCGGGCGGCGGCCTCGGGACCGCCATCGGTGCCGACGTGCACGCGAAGCACCTGTGCGTCGACGCATCCCAGCGCGACCGCTTGTACGCGGGCGGTTTCCGCGACGGCCGCCGAGCCGGGCTGCAGGCCGTGATCCACGATCAGCGCTGTGGTGGGTCGCAGCTGGGCCGCGGCCGCGGTGAGTGCGAGCGAGTCCGGGCCGCCCGAGACCGCCACACACCATCGCGCCCCGGTGGGCAGGTAGGTGGCGGCGAAACCCTCGACGGCCGCACGCAGCCGCCCTACAGGACCCTGTCGATCCATCGCCGGGGTTCGTCGATCTCGGC
>NZ_JBYCLG010000242.1:0-13265 GCF_057473785.1 Mycobacterium sp. TH-M103 | reverse complement strand
GCCGTGATACGGCCCGAGGAGGAGGCGGGCGATGTGACCGGGCCCGGCGACGATGCGGGCCGTGATACGGCCCGAGGAGGAGGCGGGCGATGTGGCCGGGCGCGGCGACGATGCGGGCCGTGATACGGCCCGAGGAGGAGGGGGAGGAGCCTCCCGGCCGCGGAGCGGCGCGGGCGAGTGCGGTGGCCGGTGACTACGCTGGCGCCGTGGCACTCCCCAGCAGGCAGGTGACGCCGGCCGTGGTGCGGGCGGCGGGCATGGTCGTCGCCGCCCAGGGCGCGGTCGGGCTGGTGGTGGCCGCGGTGCTGGTGGTCCGGGGAATCGCGGGCGCCGACCAGCGCCTGGTCAACGGGCTCGGGACCGCAGTGTGGTTCGTCCTGGTCGGCGGCGTGGTGCTGGCCGGCGGGCGTGCGCTGACCCTCGGCAGACGCTGGGCCCGCGGGCTCGCGGTGGTCACGCAGCTGCTGCTGCTCCCCGTGTCGTGGTACCTCGCGGTTGGTTCGCATCGGCCGGCCTTCGGGATCCCGGCGGGGGTGGTGACGCTGGGCGTGCTGGCGCTGCTGTTCAGCCCCGCCGGCGTGCGCTGGGCCGCCGGGGGCGATCAGCGCGGGCCGGCCAGTTCGGCCAATCGGGAGCCGGACAACAGGTAGGCGGTCGGGTCGCGTCGCGGCTTGCCCTGCCCGCCGACCCAGTCGTACAGGGCGATGGCGCCGGAGTTTCCGGTGAGCGCCGCCCACGCGAGCCGCGAGTAGCCGTTGTCGAGGCATTCGCGCGCCAGCGCCGACAGGTGCAGCCGCGCGACACCGCCGTGGTCACGTGCGCACTCCCAGAGCCGTGAGTATCGTCGCGAATTTCGTTGTGGTCTCGTCGAGTTCGTCGTCGGGATCGGACTCGGCGACGATGCCGCCGCCGGCCCGCGCCAGCGCGGTACGCCGGTCGGCCGAGAGCTGCGCACAGCGGATGGACACCACCCAGGTGCCGTCGCCGCGCGCGTCGCACCACCCGACCGCCCCGGCATAGAACCCGCGGTCCCCTTCCAGCTCCGCGATGAGCTCGGTCGCGGCCTTGGTCGGGACGCCGCCGACCGCCGGGGTGGGATGCAGCGCCAATGCCAGATCGATTGCGGTCGTGGACTTGTCGCGAAGCCGGCCGCTGATCGGCGTGCACAGGTGCCACACCGCCGCGGTGCGGCTCAGGTGGGGTTCGGGCGCGATCGTCAGGTCATCGCACAGTGGCTCCAAAACCGCCCGGATGGCGTCGATCACCAGCTGGTGCTCGTGGCGGTTCTTGGCCGAGCCGGCCAGGGTGGCGCCGTTGGCGGCGTCGCGTTCGGGGTCGGCGTCGCGGGGGGCCGAACCGGCGAACGGCTGGCACACGACGCGGTCCCCGGACCGGGCGACCAGGAGTTCGGGGGTGGCGCCCACCAGGACGACGCCGCGGTAGTCGCCACCGGCGGCGCTCAGGTCGACGAGATAGCCGTAGGCGGCCGGGTCCGCGGCGAGCAGTCGGCTCAGCACGACCCGCGCATCCAGGGGAGCGTCCGCGGCCAGCCGCAACGCGCGGGCCAGCACCACCTTGCGTAGTGAGCCGCCCGGTGCGCGGAGCCGCTCGCGTGCGCGGCTGACCCGGTCGCGGTAGTCGGCGGGCGGCGGGACGGCGGCGGCGACGTGCACCGCCGGCAGCGGGCCCGTCGGCCAGTCGGGGCGACCCTCGGTGCGCGCGACGCTGCCCGGCGCCAGCAACGCGGCGGGCTTATCCGTGTCGAAAGGCAAC
Organism: Mycobacterium sp. TH-M103; assembly: GCF_057473785.1. Taxonomy (NCBI): domain Bacteria; kingdom Bacillati; phylum Actinomycetota; class Actinomycetes; order Mycobacteriales; family Mycobacteriaceae; genus Mycobacterium; species Mycobacterium sp. TH-M103. The sequence continues at coordinate 11,492 of NZ_JBYCLG010000242.1, read as the reverse complement.
GCGCCCAACACTATCGGCACCGACCCGGAGCGCAGCGCCGCTCGAGCCGCGCGCACGTCGCAGAATCGGTCGCGCACCCCGTCGGCGACCAGCGCCCCCCGCGGCCCGCACAGCGCGAACGGCGGCTCGGTGGCGCTCACCCGTGTGCGAGCGCCTGCGCGCGACCGGTCAGCCCGAGCGCGGCGAGCTGCCGCACGCCATGCTCGAACCCGCACACGGCGATCGAACCGGCGACCATCCAGAAGCGGCTGCCCTCGACGAGCGGCAGTTCGAGCCAGCGGGTGATCACCGAACGCGAAAAGTGGCTGTGGCCCACGAACACCACGTCGCGCGAGGTCATGTGCCCCAACGCCAACGCGATGGCCCGATCGGCGCGTTCGCTGACCTGCGCCACGCTCTCCCCGTCGGGGCATCCGTGCGTCCAGACCAGCCAATCGGGTACCGATTCGTGGATCTGCGGGGTCGTCAGTCCCTCGTAGGCCCCGTAGTCCCATTCGGCGAGCAGCGGGGTCACCTCGTCGATCGACAGCCCGGCCAACTTGGCCGTGGTGACGGCGCGTTGCCGTGGGCTGCTGAGCACGACCGGGTCGGTCAGCTTGAGTTGGGCCACCACCCGCCCGGCGAGCTCGGCCTGCTCCCGGCCATTCTCGGTGAGTTCGAGATCGGTCCGGCCCGTGTGCTGGCCGGACTTGGACCACGCGGTTTCCCCGTGGCGCAAAAGGACCAGTCGGTGGTTGTGCAAGCCCATGCGACCGATTCTGCCCGACGCGGACCGGGGCCCGTCGGCCGCAGCGCAGGGCCGGCGGACGTGCCAGGATGGCACTGTGACTGCGCGGGGACGATGCAGCGCGAAGTCGATGAGGAGGGGCGGTGCCTGTGGCTAAGACCCGGGTATTGGCGGTGGCCAACCAGAAGGGCGGTGTCGCCAAGACGACTACGGTCGCCTCGCTGGGCGCGGCGATGGCGGATGCGGGGCAGCGGGTCCTGCTGGTGGACCTGGATCCGCAGGGCTGTCTGACCTTCTCGCTGGGCCAGGATCCCGACAAGCTGCCGGTGTCGGTGCACGAGGTGCTGCTCGGCGAGGTCGAGCCGGGCGCCGCGCTGGTGGCCACGATCGAGGGGATGACGCTGCTGCCGGCAAACATCGACCTGGCGGGCGCCGAGGCGATGCTGCTGATGCGCGCCGGACGCGAATACGCCCTCAAACGGGCCCTGGCGAAGCTCTCCGACGAGTTCGACGTAGTCATCCTGGACTGCCCGCCGTCGCTGGGCGTGTTGACGCTCAACGGGCTCACGGCGGCCGACGAGGTCATCGTGCCGCTGCAGTGCGAGACGCTCGCGCACCGCGGCGTCGGGCAGTTCTTGCGCACTGTGGCCGACGTCCAGCAGATCACCAACCCGGACCTGCGCCTGCTGGGCGCGTTGCCGACCCTGTACGACGCCCGCACCACCCACACCCGTGACGTGCTGCTCGACGTCGCCGACCGCTACGACCTGCCGGTGCTGGCCCCGCCGATCCCGCGCACGGTGCGTTTCGCCGAGGCCAGCGCCTCGGGTTCGTCGGTGATGGCCGGGCGCCGGAACAAGGGTGCCGCGGCCTACGCCGAGTTGGCGAAGTCGCTGCTCACGCACTGGAAGAGCGGCAAGGCGCTGCCGACGTTCACGGTCGAGGTCTAGCCCCGGCGGACGGTCAGCCCAGGGCCACCACGGTGTCGCCGCGCTGCTCGAACACCCGCGATCCCGACACCGCCGGCACCACCGCGCCGCTGCCCGGCGACCGCTGCACCGGGATGTAACGCTCGTTGGCGCCGCTGACCGGGTCGTAGACCCCGATCGCGTTGCTGACCGGCACCAGCAGCTTGCCCGCCATCATCGCCGCGGGCCCCAGCGGCGCGGTCGTCTCGCCCGCGGCAATCGTGTAGCGCAGCGTCAGGGTGCTGGCCTCGAACACCATCAGGGCGTCGCCGGTCCACCAGGTCACCAGGTTGCCGGCCTGGGCTGCGACCGCCGAACGCGACGGCGGCTTGGGCAGCAGGGTGCTCGACACCGTGGCGCCCGTCTCGTCGACGACGTCCAGCCTGGGCTGCGGTGACGGCAGGTACACCGCGGTGTTGTTCTCCCACACGGCCACCACGCGCGCCCCCGAATCGGGGCGGATGCCCGGTTCGGACACGACCTGCTGGCGGGGCTCGTCGTCGTCCTTGCCCGGCCGCAGCAGGACGAGCCGCAGGTCGGGCCGGTCCGTGCAGCTCTCGAGCACCGACACCGCGGCCGAGCTGGCCGCCGCCGAGATCAGCCGGCACCCGGAGTGCAGTCCGCGTGCCGACGGCTTCACCCGGGCGTCCGTCTCGCCGTAGGCCAGCACCCGGACCATGTCCGAGCGCCAGAGCTCGAGATGGGTGTCGCCGGCCGACAACATGGTCGTGCCGTCGGAGGACAACCGCACGTGCGGGTCGGCGTAACCGCTGCGGGCGGGTCCGCGCCGACCGGTCGACCCGTCCACGGTGCTGACCTGCCCGCAGCCGCGGTCGTCCCGGTACACCGCGACGGCGTAGCGGTAGATCCAGGACACCCCGCACAGGTCGACGTCGCGGGAATAGCTCCAGCGTGTCTGACCGGTGCCGGGGTCGCGCCCCTCGACACGGCGCCCGGCGCCGGTGACGACCGTGCCGCCGACCACCACCGGCGTCACGGTTTGGGGGCTGGCGGCCGTCCAGAGCTGGTTCAGCGCGGCCGGGACGTCGCGGGCCGGCTTCGGGTTGGGGGCCGGGCCGGCGGCGGGCCTGCTGATGGTGGCGCGGGCGTCGCTGGTCCACCAGATCAGGGACGCGGCGACGGCGACGACGACCGCGATCGCCGCGGCGGCCAGCATGTCGCCCCTGGTACGGCGCTCCGGTCTGACCATGCCGCGGCGCGGGCCTCTAGTCCGAGGTGGTGGCGGAAACGGCGTTGCCGTCGGCGAGCTTGCGGCGCCGGCGGCGGCGCCGCTTCGGCGCGCCGTTGGCCTCGGGCGACCCGGACGGTCCGTCGGTGCCGCCGTCGCTGTCGGGGGCCGGAGCCGACTTGCCCGCGGGGTGCCCGGTGGCGGGCTGGCCGCCGCGGGTGCGCCGCCGACGTGCGCCGGAGCGGGTGCGCGCGGGCTTGCGTTCCGCGGATTCCGAATCGGTGGCGGCCTCGCGGCGCTTGACCGGCGATTTGCGCGGCGTCCCGACCTTGCCGCGCGCCTCGGTGGGAATGCCCAGCTCTTCGTAGAGGTGCGGCGAGTTGGAGTAGGTCTCGGCCGGGTCGGGGGAGTCCAGGCCCAGCGCCTTGTCGATCATCGTCCAGCGGGGCAGCTCGTCCCAGTCCACCAGGGTGACCGCGACGCCGGTCTTGCCGGCGCGGCCGGTGCGGCCGATCCGGTGCACGTAGGCCTGCTCGTCCTCGGGGATCTGGTAGTTGATGACGTGGGTGACGTCGTCGATGTCGATGCCGCGGGCGGCCACGTCGGTCGCGACGAGCACGTCGATGTCGCCGGTGCGGAACGCCTTGAGCGCCTTCTCCCGGGCGATCTGGCCCAGGTCACCGTGCACGGCGCCGACCTTGAAGCCCCGCTCGGCCAGCTCGTCGGCGACCTTCTGCGCGGTGCGCTTGGTGCGGGTGAAGATCATCGTCGCGCCGCGGCCCTCGGCCTGCAGCACCCGGCTGACCAGTTCCACCTTGTCCAGGGCGTGGGCCCGGTAGACGAACTGTTCGGTGGTGTCGTGCGTGGCGGCCGAATGCGGCGCTTCCGCGCGGATGTGGGTGGGCTGGTTCATGAAGGTGCGGGCCAGCGTGATGATCGGGCCCGGCATGGTCGCCGAGAACAGCATCGACTGCCGGTTCGCGGGGATCTGCCGCAGGATGCGCTCGATGTCGGGCAGGAAGCCCAGGTCCAGCATCTCGTCGGCCTCGTCGAGCACCAGACTGGACAGCCCGCCGAGCTGCAGGTGGCCCTGCTGGGCCAGGTCGAGCAGCCGGCCCGGGGTTCCCACCACGACGTCGGCGCCGGCCCGCAGCGCCTCGATCTGCGGCTCGTAGGGCCGCCCGCCGTAGATGGACACCACCGACAGGCGGCGCCCGTCGTCGGCGCTCAGGTACTTGGCGGCCGTGGCCAGGTCCTCGGTGACCTGCATGCACAGCTCCCGGGTGGGCACCACGATCAGGGCGCGCGGCACCCCGGTGAGCGGGGCCTCGGCGGCGCGGGTCGTGATGCGGTGCAGCAGCGGCACGCCGAAGCCGAAGGTCTTGCCCATGCCGGTGCGGGCCTGGCCGATCACGTCGTCACCGGCCATCGCCAGCGGCAGGGTCAGCTCCTGGATGGCGAAGGGATGTTCGATGCCTTCCTCGGCCAGCGCGCGGACGATCTCGTCGCGGACGCCGAGTTCGGCGAATGTTGTTTTCGGGGGCAGTTCGGTTGTGGTTGTCGGTGCGGTCATACGCGGAGGTCGGGCCTTTCGGTGACGTTGTTCGGTGTTGTGTCGGTGTTTCTCTGTCGCGGTCACGCACGCACGAGTTCCGACTCCGAATACGTCGCCGAGGCGCCGGGCCTCACCCGGTTGCGCCGGGCGGGCCAGCTGTGCGCGCACATTTCGCCGATAGCGGCGTTCTGCGTAACGGACGAAGACGGCCGCTATCGAGGTCCATGGTAGCCGCTCGACAGCCGGCGTCCGTTTTCGCCCGAGCCCGCCGACTACAGTGTTGCCATGACTTCGGCCTCCCCAGCCTCGTCGGCCGACCAGGTGGACGATTCGCCGACGCCGCGGGTTCCGGCGGATCACCCCGGCGTCGACGAACTGTTCGCAGTGCTCGCCTACGGTGAGGTCGCCGCGTTCTACCGGCTGACCGATGAGGCGCGGATGGCTCCCGACCTGCGGGGACGCATCTCGATGGCCAGCATGGCCGCCGCCGAGATGGGCCACTACGAACTGCTGCGCGACGCCCTGGAACGCCGGGGTGTCGACGTCGTGGCGGCGATGGCCAAGTACGTCTCCGTGCTGGAGAACTACCACCGGCTCACCATGCCCAGCACCTGGCTGGAGGCGTTGGTCAAGACCTATATCGGCGACGCGCTGGCCGCCGACCTGTACCTCGAGATCGCCGACGGACTGCCCGACGAGGTGGCCGACGTCGTGCGGGCGGCCCTGGCGGAGACCGGGCACTCGCAGTTCGTCGTGGCCGAGGTGCGCACCGCGGTGACCGCGAGCAGCAAGCAGCGCAGCCGGTTGGCGCTGTGGGCGCGCCGGCTGTTCGGCGAGGCGATCACCCAGACGCAGTACGTGCTGGCCGACCACGACGAGCTGGTCGACCTGGTGTTGTCAGGGGCCGGCGGGCTGGGTCAGCTCAACGCGTTCTTCGATCGCCTGCAGCAGACCCACGACCGGCGCATGCACGAGCTCGGGCTGGGCTGAGCGTCCCGCTCAGCGGGTGCACGTCGCCATGATCGAGGTGGTGGTCGACGTCACCACCGGTTGGCCCTCGGCGTTGACGATCGAGCAGTTGAGCCGACCGGAGAGGCTGGTCGCGATCACCGACTCCGTCTGCACTCCCGGATTGAGCACGATCATCTTCGACCACGGCAGGGCCACGTTGAACTCGGTCTGCGGGAAGCCGCGGGCGTCGGTGTAGATGATGTTGACCAGGTCCAGCAGCCCCTTGGTGCCGGTCACGCTGTAGACGACGGTGCGGGGGTTCAGCGCGGCGGACGGCGGGGCCGGCGGGAGGGGCGCCAGCGGGGGCGGTGCCGCGGTGGGTGTCGCCGTCGGCGTGGGGGCCGGCGCCGCCGACGGGGGTTTGGCGGCGGGCGGCACGGTGGTGAACGTCTCCGGCGGCAGCCGGGGCTGCGTCGACTGGCTCGGCGGCATGTTGGCCCGCGGCGGGGCGGGCAGGGAGGTCATCGGCCGGGGTGCGGGCGCCCCCACGGTCGCCTTGGTCGACGCGCTGTCGCCGCTGTTGATGATCACCGCGGTCGCGATGGCGCCGAGGGCCACCACGGCGCCGAGGACCGCGGTGAGCGGACGCCAGCGGCTGTCGCCGGGCCAGACCAGCTGGCCGTAGTTCTCCGCGAGGGTCTCGTGGCTCTCGTCGTCGGGGTAATCCTGGACCTCGTCTTCGTCAAGATCATGAAGGTCGTGCAGAGTGTTACCCATGTTGCCGATGCTATAGATGTGAAGGCAGTGGTCCGGGGGCGCGCGCTGCCGGATGACCAGTTGCAAGCCAATCGTTATTCGGCGTTGTCCACCCTGGTTATCCACCCGGCGTGCGGTGCTCATCCGGGGTGTCCACTAGCCTGCAGGCTGACACGTCAGCGACAGCACGACCTGACGGCACGACCTGAGGAAGGGGCCACGGTGGAGGTCAAGATCGGTATCACGGAAAGTCCGCGCGAGCTGGTCTTCTCCAGTGGGCAGACCCCCGAAGAGGTGGAAGAACTGGTCGCCGCCGCGCTGCGCGAAGGCACCGGCCTGCTCGCCCTGAGCGACGAGAAGGGCCGCCGTTTCCTGATTCACACCGCCAAGATCGCCTACGTCGAGATCGGCGCCGCCGACACCCGGCGCGTCGGCTTCGGGATCGGGGCCGAGGCCGCGGCCGCGCGGGCCGCCGGGAAGGCCGCTAAGAGCGGGTGAGCGGCACGTGGGACAGCCCGCCCCAGGCGAACTGCACGGTGCCGTCGACGGCGTCGGCCTTGGAGATGGGGCGGTCGGAGTCCAGCCAGTACCGGGCGCAGTCCACGCTGATGCCCACGAGTCCCACCGCGATCATCCGGGCGCGGTGGGGGTCGAGCCCGGAGTCGGCGCTGATCAGCGCGAACACCGCATCGGTGCAGGATTCGGTGGCGACGCGCACCTGCGCGGCGACCTCGGGTTCGGTCACGTAGTCGTTCTCGAAGATCAGCCGGTAGCCCTGGCTGTCGTGCTCGATGAAGTCGAAGAACGCCTGCACCGCCGCGTGCAGCCGCTCGCGGTTGTCGGTGGTGGTCCGCAGCGCCTGCTGCACGCCGGAGACGAGCTTGTCGACGTGCCGGTTCAGCACCGCCAGATACAGCTCGAGCTTGCTCGAGAAGTGTTGGTAGAGAACCGGTTTGCTCACCCCGGCCCGCTCCGCGATCTCGTCCATGCCGGCCGCGTGGAAGCCGCGGTCGACGAAGACGTCGCTGGCGACGATCAGCAGCTGGCCCCGCCGCTCGTCACGTGGCAACCGGTTGCCACGGCGGTTCGCGGGCGCCGCGCCGTCCCCCGGCCGAGCGCGGTCACCCGTCTTGACGGCGCGTCGCGCCGCCCTGGTGAGATCGCTCATCGAGTGCCCATCTGATTGGTTTGTAGCCGGCGTGGCAGCGCCGGCCCGGCCGCGCCCGGCCCGTGGCAACAGACATTACTACCTGCGGGGTGCCCGGGACCGTCGTCGTCGTAGGTGCTGGCAGCAGGGGTGTCGCGCCGGGCGTTCGGGCGCGCCGGGAGCACCACCGGTGCCACCTGTGCCATCCTGGGAAAATGACGTCCGATCGGCCCGTACGCAGCACCGACCGGATACCGGTGCTGCGCGACGATTGGCGTGAGCCGCTACGGGCCCTGCGCGACCCGATCGACCGGGGCGCCGGGCGGCCCCGGACCGACCGCGACCGCTCGCGCCGCTGGCGCAAGCAAACCTGGCTGGGAAAGTTCGTGTCCACATACGGCTGGCGCGCCTACGCGCTGCCGGTGCTGGTGGTGCTGACCGCGGTGGTGATCTACCAGACGGTGACCGGCACGGCCGCGCCGAGGCCGGCGGCCAGCCAGTCGGTCCAGGAATCGCCGGCCATCGGCTCGGTGGGCACCGTCATCCTGGACGCACCGCCGCGCGGGCTGGCCGCGTTCGATGCCAACCTGCCGGCCGGCACGCTGCCGGCCGGCGGCCCGTTCACCCAGGCGGGTGACAAGACCTACCGCATCGTGCCGGGCACCACGCCGCAGATCGGCCGCGGCACCGCCAAGGTGTTCCGGTACACCGTCGAGGTGGAAAACGGCCTGGACCCCACGATGTTCGGTGGCGACGACGCGTTCGCGCAGATGGTCGACCAGACGCTGGCCAACCCCAAGGGCTGGACGCACGATCCCAAGTTCGCGTTCATCCGGGTGGACGCAACCAGCGGGGCCAACCCCGACTTCCGGATCTCGCTGGTGTCGCCGGTGACGGTGCGCGAGGGATGTGGTTACGAGTTCCCGCTGGAGACGTCGTGCTACAACCCGGCGTTCGGGCCGGACCGGCAGTCGAGGGTGTTCATCAACGAGGCGCGCTGGGTGCGCGGAGCCGTTCCGTTCGAGGGGGACATCGGTTCGTATCGCCAGTACGTGATCAACCACGAGGTCGGCCACGCCATCGGCTACGAGCGTCACCAGGCGTGCGACCAGCAGGGAGGTCTGGCTCCGGTCATGATGCAGCAGACGTTTTCCACCTCGGACGACGACGCCGCCCAGTTCGACCCCGATTTCGTCAAGGCGGACGGCAAGACCTGCAAGTTCAACCCCTGGCCGTTCCCCATCGCTTAGGTCCTCGCCGACCCGCTGAGTAGCCTCGGGTCATCGGGACCCGTCCGGGGGGACCCCGTCGGAGGAGATGACCGATGTCGACGTCGTTGCCGCCGCTCGTGGAGCCGGCGGCTGAGCTGAGCCGCGAGGAGGTGGCCCGCTACAGCCGCCACCTGGTCATTCCCGACTTCGGCGTGGACGGCCAGAAACGGCTCAAGAACGCGCGCGTCCTGGTGGTCGGCGCCGGCGGCCTCGGGTCGCCGACGTTGCTGTACCTGGCCGCGGCGGGTGTCGGCACGATCGGCATCGTCGACTTCGACGTCGTCGACGAGTCCAACCTGCAGCGTCAGATCATCCACGGGGTCGCCGACGTCGGACGGCCCAAGGCGCGCTCGGCGCGCGACTCCATCGCCGCGATCAACCCCCTGGTGCAGGTTCGGCTGCACGAGTTCCGGCTCGAGGCCGACAACGCCGTCGAACTGTTCGCGCAGTACGACCTGATCGTCGACGGCACCGACAACTTCGCCACCCGCTACCTGGTCAACGACGCGGCGGTGCTGGCCGGCAAGCCTTACGTGTGGGGATCGATCTACCGGTTCCAGGGCCAGGTCTCGGTGTTCTGGGACGACGCCCCGGGCGGGCGCGGCCTGAACTATCGCGACCTGTACCCCGAGCCGCCGCCACCCGGGCTGGCGCCGTCGTGCGCCGAGGGCGGCGTGCTGGGCATCCTGTGCTCCTCCGTCGCCTCGGTGATGGGGACCGAGGCGATCAAGCTGATCACCGGGATCGGCGAACCGCTGCTCGGCCGGCTGATGATCTACGACGCGCTGGAGATGACCTACCGCACGATCGCGGTCCGCAAGGACCCGTCGGTTCCCAAGATCACCGAACTGGTCGACTACGGGCAGTTCTGCGGGGTGGAACCCGAGGAGGCCGCCGGTTCCTCGATCACCCCCCGGGAACTGCGCGAGCTGCTGGACTCGGGCGCCGCCCTCGCCCTTATCGACGTGCGCGAGCCCGCGGAGTGGGAGATCGTGCACATCGACGGGGCCCGGCTGATCCCGCAGTCCGCGATCGACTCCGGTGCGGGCCTGGCGATGCTGCCCCCGGACCGCAGGCCGGTGCTGTACTGCAAGACGGGGGTGCGCTCGGCGCAGGCGCTGGCCGCGCTGAAGCGGGCGGGATTCGCCGATGCGGTGCACCTGCAGGGTGGGATCGTGGCGTGGGCGCAGCAGATGCAGCCCGACATGGTGTTGTACTGACCCGGTAGCCGCAAACTGCTCCATTAGGCTGACCGGTGTGAGCGTCGAACCACCGCCCGACCATGTGCTGTCGGCTTTCGGTTTGACCGGTGTGAAGCCCGCGGCCCTGGGGGCCGGCTGGGAAGGCGGCTGGCGGTGCGGCGAGGTCGTGTTGTCGATCGTTGTCGACCATGCCCGCGCCGCATGGTCGGCGCGGGTGCGCGAGACGCTGTTCGTCGACGGCGTGCGGCTGGCCCGGCCGGTGCGTTCGACCGACGGACGGTACGTGGTCTCGGGCTGGCGGGCGGACACGTTCGTCGCCGGCACACCCGAGCCCCGGCACGACGAGGTGGTGTCGACGGCGGTGCGCCTGCACGAGGCCACCAGCAAACTGGAACGGCCCCGTTTCCTGACGCAGGGCCCCACGACTCCCTTTGCCGAGGTCGACGTCTTCATCGCCGCCGACCGCGCGGCGTGGGAGGAGCGGCCGCTGGCCTCGGTCCCGCCGGGCGCGCGGACCTCGCCGACGACGGCGGACGGCCAGCGCTCGATCGAGCTGATCAACCAGCTCGCCACCCTGCGCCGGCCGACCCGAAGCCCCAACCAGCTGGTGCACGGGGATCTCTACGGGACGGTGCTCTTCGTGGGCACGGCGGCGCCGGGGATCACCGACATCACGCCCTACTGGCGGCCCGCGTCGTGGGCCGCGGGCGTGGTCGTCGTCGACGCCCTGTCCTGGGGAGACGCGGACGACGGGCTCATCGAACGCTGGAACGCGCTGCCGGAGTGGCCGCAGATGTTGTTGCGCGCGTTGATGTTCCGGCTCGCGGTCCATGCGCTGCACCCGCGCTCGACCGCCGATGCCTTTCCGGGTCTGGCCCGCACCGCGGCGCTGGTCCGGCTGGTGCTCTAGCTAAACCCCGGGCGGGAACCCGTGACGCACCCCGCGCAGCGCGACCCTGCCGTCGACCGCGAGCACCCCTTCGGCGCGCAACAGTTCCAGCTGGCGGATGCTCAGGTGCCGCGCCGGGCGCCCGGAGGCGGTGATCACCCGGTGCCAGGGCAGGTCGGAGGAGTCGGTCCGCATGATCCAGCCGACGATGCGCGGGCTGGACAGCCCGGCCACGGCGGCGATGTCGCCATAGGTGACGACCCGGCCGCGGGGGATGGCCGCGACCAGGGACCGCACCCGTTCGACCTGCCCGTCGGTGACCGGTGCCACGGTCAGCGACCGCTCAGCAGCGCGCGGGCCAGCGCCGCGACCTCGGCGGGCCTGGCGTAGGGCACCATGTGGTTGCAGTCGAAGTCCAGCAGCCGGAAGTCGGGTCCGAGCCGGTTGCGCAGCCCCGCGACGAGCCGCTCGCCGACGTAGGGCGGCGCGGTCTGCTCGGCCCGCACCACCGTCGTCGCCGTTCCCGGCGGCGGTAGCACGGCCTCGCGTGCGAGTTCGCTCCAGTACGACATCATCGCCGGCAGGCTGATCCGCCAGCCGTATCGGCCGTTCGGCAGCTCGATCAGGTGCTCGTCGATCTCGGCGTCGAGCAGCGCGGGGTCCACGTCTACCCACACGCCCGTCGCCTTCTCCCCGCGAGCCTCCGCGGGGTCGGCGTAGTCGGGGGAGGCCAGCATCGCGTCGGCGATCTCGGCCATCCAGCCGCCGTCCAGCCCGACCGCCGGATCGAGCAGCAGCAGCGCGGCCACCCGGTCCGGCCGGGCCGCGGCCAGGTGC
>NZ_JBYCLG010000241.1:0-2607 GCF_057473785.1 Mycobacterium sp. TH-M103 | reverse complement strand
CCACCCACAAACTCATCGCCGAGCTCGGCATCTCCGACATCGTCCACATCACCAGCGGGCTGTCCGACGCCGCGCTGGCCGCCTTGTTCGCGTCGGCGGAGGTTGCTTGCATTCCCTCACTCTACGAAGGGTTTTCGTTGCCGGCGGTGGAGGCGATGGCCAGCGGCACCCCGGTGGTCGCGAGCCGGGTGGGCGCGCTGCCCGAAGTCGTCGGGACCGACGGTGCCTGCGCCGAGCTGGTGCCGCCGGCCGACGTCGAGGCGCTCACCGCGGCGCTCGGCGGTCTGCTCGACTCACCGGAGAAGCGCCGCAGCATGGGCCGCGCGGGTCGCGAACGCGCGGTCAACGTGTTCAGTTGGGACGCCGTGGCGGCGCAGACCGTGGCGGTCTACGAGCTGGCGATCGCGCGCCGCGCCACCGCCGGGGGCGAAGCCCGATGCTGACGGTGGACTTCGACCGCCTCGGCGTCGGGCCGGGCACCAAGGTGATCGACGTGGGATGCGGAGCGGGCCGGCACGCCTTCGAGGCCTACCGGCGCGGGGCCGACGTCGTCGCGTTCGACCGCGACGAATCCGAATTGCGCGGCGTGGAAACCATTTTGCGGGCGATGGGCGAGACCGGAGAGGCGCCCCTGGACGCCTCGGCGCAGGCCGTCGCCGGTGACGCGCTGAGCCTGCCCTACGCCGACGAGACGTTCGACTGCGTCATCGCCGCGGAGATCCTCGAACACGTACCGCAGGACGACGCCGCAATCGCCGAGCTGATCAGGGTACTCAAAGTTGGTGGCACGCTGGCGGTCAGCGTCCCGCGCTGGTTGCCCGAACGGGTGTGCTGGCTGCTTTCCGACGAGTACCACGCCAACGAGGGCGGCCACGTGCGGATCTACCGGGCCAGCCGGCTACGCGACAAGATCACCGCCGGCGGCCTGGACTGGACTCACGAGCACCACGCACACGCGCTGCATTCGCCGTTCTGGTGGCTCAAATGCGCCGTCGGCGTGTCGAACACCGACCATCCGGCGGTGACCGCCTACCACAAACTGCTGGTGTGGGACCTGATGCAGCGGCCGAAACTGACGCGGCTGGCCGAGTCGCTGCTCAACCCGCTGGTGGGTAAAAGCGTGGCGATGTACTTCACCAAGCCGCGGGCGACGGAAAGCGGAGTGACGCCGGGGTATTCAGTTGCGTCGCGTTGAGCCGCCGGCGGTCGCGGACATCCTGACCGCCGAGCAGTGCCGGCAAACCGCGCGATCCATCGCCGACGCTCAGGAATCGTCGGGCGCCATCCCCTGGTTCCCGGGCGGGCACACCGACCCGTGGGACCACGTGGAGTGCGCGATGGCGCTCACCGCGGCGGGGCTGCTGGAGCCGGCCCGGGCCGCGTTCGAATGGTGTCGCCGCACGCAGCGGCCCGACGGTTCCTGGCCCATCCAGGTGCGCGAGGGAATCGTCGAGGACGCCAACAGCGACAGCAACTTCTGCGCCTACATCGCGGCCGGCGTCTGGCACCACGTGCTGGTCACCGGGGACAAAGCCTTCGCCAGGTCGATGTGGCCCGTGGTGCACAAGGCGATCGACTTCGTCATCGACCTGCAGATCGGCTACGGCGAGATCTGTTGGGCGCGAAGCGAAGCCGGTCCCCTGCCGGAGGCGCTGCTGACCGGGTGTGCCAGCGTCTTCCACAGCATCCGGTGCGCGCTGGCGCTCGCCGGTCTCATCGGGGAGCCGCAGCCCGAGTGGGAGCTGGCGCTGGGGCGGCTGGGCCACGCGATCGTCGCGCATCCGGAGGCGTTCACCGAGAAAGACCGCTATTCGATGGAGTGGTACTACCCCATCCTCGGGGGCGCGCTGCGCGGCCCGGCGGCGGCCGAGCGGATCAAGCAGCGCTGGGACGACTTCGTGGTCGGGGACCTGGGCATCCGCTGCGTCGACGACCGCCCCTGGGTGACCGGTGCGGAGACGTGCGAACTGGTGATGGCGCTCGACGCGATCGGTCAGCGGCCCGCCGCGCTGCGGCAGTTCGCCGCGATGCAGCACCTGCGCGAGGACGACGGCTCGTACTGGACCGGCTTGGTCTTCGCGGACGGTAAGCGCTGGCCCGAGGAGCGCACCACCTGGACCGGGGCGGCGATGATCCTGGCCGCCGACGCGCTCTCGGACACCACCGGGGCCGGCGGCATCTTCCGCGGCGACGGGCTGCCGACGGGGCTGCAGACCGGCTTCGACTGCGAATGCGTGGTCACCGGCCCGGGCCGCTGACGACTCTCTCCCCCGCCTCGCCGCCGGTGCGCTCGAGCACCCGCAGCGACCCGGTGGCCGAGACCTCCCGGAACTGGCCGGAATCCAGTGCGCGGCAATAGATGTGGTAAGGGGGGCGCCCGCCGTCCGCGGGGTTCGGGAACACGTCGTGGATGACGAGGGCACCGCCGAGATCCACCCACTTGGCCCATCCGTCGAAATCCTGGTTCGCGGCGGCCTCGGAGTGACCGCCGTCGATGAACAGCAACCGCAGCGGGCACCGCCATCCCCGGGCCACCACCGGCGATTTGCCCACGACGGCGACGACGTGGTCGTCCAGGCCCGCCGCGTCGAGCGTGCGGCGGAAGGT
>NZ_JBYCLG010000240.1:0-2861 GCF_057473785.1 Mycobacterium sp. TH-M103 | reverse complement strand
ACCGCGACGTCGATGACGCTGTGCTCGGAGTTGGTGTAGATGATGCCGCGCAGCGGCGGCACGTCCGCGTAGTCGCGGCCGCGGCCGACGACGATGTAGCGCTCGTCGACCATCTGGTCGTTGGTGGGGTCCAGGCCCAGCCACTCGTGGTGGCCGGGCTCCTGCGGAGTCCACACCGCCGCCCAGGCGTGTGTGGCGTCGATTCCGATCATCCGGTCCTTCCCCGGGGGCGGGTCGGTGGCCAGGTATCCGGAGACATAGCAGGCCGCCAAACCGTTGGCTCGCAGGCAGGCGATCGCCAGCCTGGCAAAGTCCTGGCATACCCCTTCCCGGGCGGCCAGAACCTCATTCACCCCGGTGGATATCGTCGTCGAGCCCGAGCGGTAGGTGAAGTCGGAGAAGATCCGCGACGCCAGGTCGCGCAGCACCTCCACCAGCGGACGCCCGGGCGCGAAGCTGGGTGCGGCGTACCGGCGCACCTCGTCGGTGATCTCCGGCGGATCCAGGTCGAGGGTGAACTCGGCCGCGAGCGCTCCCGCGGGCCCCGCCGGCCGCGCGGCCTCCCACGGTCGCAGCGCCGGACCGCTGCTGTAGAGCGCCGGCGCCGGCGGGTACACGTCGACGATGGAGTCGCCGGTGATCGTCAGGGTGCGGTGCGGCTCGGTGACGTGGAAGTAGGAGCTGGTGTTGCCGTAGCCGTCCTGGCTGGTGGAGACGTCGGCGGGCGGCGGATCGATGAGCAGCCGGTGCGCCACGCAGCGCTGCCGCGGCGAGTCCCGCGGCGTGAGGAAGCCGCGGCCGTAGGAGCTCGTCACCACGTCGGAGTAGCGATACTCGGTGCGGTGCGTGACGCGATGGCGGCGGGCGACCCCGTCCTCGGCTGCTGGCAAGACCCCTCCTCCTCACGGCTGATCACATCACATGCCGCACGATTTCGGCGGCCAAGCGTGCCGCGCCGGGAGCACAATCGGAGGCGTGGCCACGTGGGACGACGTCGCCCGCATCGTCGGACGGCTGGCGCTGACCTCCGAGCCGGCGCCGCACGACTGGCGCGTCGGCAAGAAACTGCTGGCGTGGGAACGTCCCCTGCGCCAGTCCGACCGCGAGGCGCTGACCCGCGCCGGGATCGACCCCCCGGAGGGCGACGTCCTGGGCGTGCGGGTCTGCGACGAGGGGGTCAAGTTCGCGCTGATCGCCGACGAGCCGGGGGTGTATTTCTCCACCCCGCATTTCGACGGATACCCGGCGGTGCTGGTCAGGCTGGCCGAGATCGACGTCGGCGTCCTCGAGGAAGTGATCACCGAGGCCTGGCTGACGCAGGCGCCCCGCAAGCTGGTCCAGGAGTTCCTGGCCGATTCGTCCTGACGGCCGTCACGCCGGCAGGTCGAGCACCGTCTGCAGGTTGCCCAGCACGCCGGCGCGCGGTGCGCGGCACGGCCAGCCGGTCGGCGGGGCACAGGACGATGGCGAAGACGAGGGCCACGGCCCCGCCGATCAGGGCGTCGAAGATCCGCTCGAAGCCGGTGCCGCTGCGGTAGAGCGCCAGCACCAGGATCGCCGAGATCGCGGTCTGGTTGGCGAACATCATGCCCTGCCCGATCAGGCCGTGCCCGATGAGTACCGCCACGCACGGCGCGGTCAGCGCGGCGACCGCGCTGGCCACGTCGCGGGCGAGTCACCAGGACAGGCCCGCGGCGACTGGCGTCTGCACCAACGTGAACCAACCGTGCGGAGCCGATCGATGCCTGCGCGCACGGCCGAAGGTCAGGTGCGGTGCAGCTCGAACAGCGGAATCACCCGGCTGGTCTTGGACTGGTAGTCGGCGAAGCCCGGCGCCGCGGCGGTGATTTCCGGGAAGAGCGCGTCGCGTTCGGCGGCCGGTAGTTCGCGCGCGGTGACGTCGAACGCCTCGGTGCCGATCTCGACGCGTGCGCCGGGGTTGGTCCGCAGGTTGTGCACCCACGCCGGGCTGACTGGGGCGCCGGCGAAGGAGCCGACGATGATCAGCCTGCCGTCGATGCGGAAGTAGGCCAGCGGCGAGAGCCGCGGCCGGCCGGACTTGGCGCCGGTGGTGGTGAGCAGCAGCAGGTCGGTGTCAGCGAACTGACCGCCGACCTTGCCGCCGTTGGCGCGGAACTCGTCGATGATGTCCGTGTTGAACGCGTTGATCGTCTCGGTGTCCGGCATTTCAGTCATGGCGCCGCTCCTCCTCATCGCTTCGCGCTGCATCGTCGCCGGCGCGGCTGCTCATGCCCGGTCAACGTGCTCGGGCCGGACGTCTATTCCGGACTCCTTGCGCTGCTGGGCGGTGATCGGCGCCGGCGCGTCGGTGAGCGGGTCCACCCCGCCGCCGGTCTTGGGGAAGGCGATCACCTCGCGGATGGAGTCCACCCCGGACAGCAGCGCGTTGATCCGGTCCCAGCCGAACGCGATCCCGCCGTGGGGCGGCGCGCCGAAGGTGAACGCCTCCAACAGGAATCCGAACTTCTCTTCGGCCTCGGCCCGGTCCAGGCCCATCACCGCGAACACCTTCTCCTGGATGTCGCGGCGGTGGATACGGATCGAGCCGCCGCCGATCTCGTTGCCGTTGCAGACGATGTCGTAGGCGTCGGCGAGCACGCTGCCGGGATCGCTGTCGATCGCGTCGGCGTGCTCGGGCTTGGGCGAGGTGAACGCGTGGTGCACCGCGGTCCACGCCCCCGCGCCGACGGCCACGTCCCCGGCGGCGGTCGCGTCTGCGGCGGGCTCGAACAGCGGCGGGTCGACCACCCAGACGAACGCCCAGGCGTCGGGGTCGATCAGGCCCAGCCGGTGGGCGATCTCGCCGCGGGCCGCGCCCAGCAGGGCCCGCGAGGGCTTGG
>NZ_JBYCLG010000239.1:0-29499 GCF_057473785.1 Mycobacterium sp. TH-M103 | reverse complement strand
GCAGCACCTCGACCTGTTCACCTGGCTGCGCGGCGACATCCTGGTCAAGGCCGACAAGATGACGATGGCCAACTCGCTGGAGCTGCGGGTGCCGTTTCTGGACCCGGAGGTGTTCGCCGTCGCGTCCCGGTTGCCCGTGGATGCCAAGATCACCCGCACCACCACCAAGTACGCGCTGCGCCGCGCGCTGGAGCCCGTCGTACCGGCCCACGTGCTGCACCGGCCCAAGCTGGGCTTCCCGGTGCCGATCCGCCATTGGCTGCGCGCGGGCGAGCTGCTGGAGTGGGCCTACGCGATGGTGGACTCCTCGCAGGCCGGGCGCCTCGTCGACCTGCCCACCGTCCGCCGCATGCTCGACGAGCACCGCAACGGCGTCAGCGATCACAGCCGCCGGCTGTGGACGGTGCTCATCTTCATGCTGTGGCACGCCATCTTCGTCGAGCACAGCGTCGTGCCGCGGATCAGCGAGCCGGTCTACCCGGTGCAGCTCTGAGGGACGAGCGCAAACCTAGGTGAGCACCGCCGTGATCTCGGCGGCCGCCTCGTCGCCGTAGGCGCCGGCCAACCGGGTCTTCGCGACCTCGTGGTCCCACGTCCACTCCTGCGTGCCGGTGGACTCCAGCACCAGCACGGCCACCAGTGAGCCCAGCTGCGCCGAGCGCTCGAGGCTCAGATCGGCGCTGCGCCCGGTCAGGAAACCGGCGCGGAAAGCGTCGCCGACCCCGGTGGGGTCGACCTGACTGGTCTCGGGCACGACGTCGACGTGGATGCTGGTGCCGTCGGGCTGCACCACGTCCACGCCCTTGGGGCCCAGCGTGGTGACCCGCAGCCCGATCTGCGCCATGACGTCGGCCTCCGTCCAGCCGGTCTTGGACAGCATCAGGTCCCATTCGTAGTCGTTGGTGAACAGGTACTCCGCACCGTCGATGAGCTTGCGGATCTCGTCTCCCGACAGCCGGGCCAGCTGCTGGGACGGGTCGGCCGCGAACGGGAGGCCCAGTTTGCGGCACTCGTCGGTGTGCACGACCATCGCCTCGGGGTCGTTGGCGCCGATGATCACCAGCTCGGGCTTGCCGATACCCGAGACCACGTCGGCGAGCTTGATGTTGCGGGCCTCCGACATGGCGCCGGGGTAGAACGACGCGATCTGGGCCATGTCGACGTCGGTGGTGCAGGTGAAGCGCGCGGTGTGCGCGCTGTCGGAGATCAGGACGTGGTCGCAGTTGACGTTGTGGGCCAGCAGCCACTTGCGATAGTCGGCGAAGTCGTCGCCGGCGGCACCGACGAGGGCCACATCACCGCCGAGCACCCCGATGGCGAACGCGATGTTGCCAGCCACGCCGCCGCGGTGAATCACCAGGTCGTCGACCAGAAAACTGAGCGAAACCTTCTGCAGATGCTCGGGCAGCAGCTGCTCGGAAAACTTTCCGGGGAACCGCATCAGATTGTCGGTCGCTATCGAACCAGTCACCGCGATCGTCACGAAATCTCCACCCTTCATTACTAAGGTTGTCTAGCTTACTCACGCGCATCGACCGCCGTTGCGTCCACGGTCTGCGGGAGCCGGTGCGCTAGCCTGCCTACAAACCTGACCAGTCGCGAGACCCTTGCCCAGACCCGAGCGCGGGCGTTTGCCGCCCCCGACGTCCTCCCGGGCGCCCCAACTACCACCGTAGGAGAACCACGATGGCCGGTCCGCACCCGCCGAACCACACCGTCGGAAGCGACCGTCCAGCACCGCACCCGGAGTCCCGGCCGCTCGAGTATCCCGACGGGCGCGCCGCCGGCAACCCGGTCTTCGGGGGCCCCGCGGGACCCCCGCCGCCCAATTATGCAGGTCCGCCGCCCGCGCCCGTCGGCTACCCGCAGCGACGGTCCAAGCGACGTTTGCTGGTCAGCGTTCTGGTGGCCATCGCGCTGGCCGCCGTGACGACCGTGGCGATCGTGTACGGGGTGCGCACCAACGGGGCCAACACCGGCGCGACGTTCTCGGAGTCAGCGGCCAAGACGGCGATTCAGGAGTATCTGAACGCGCTGGACCACCGCGAGCTCGACTTCGTCGTCCGCAACGCGCTGTGCGGCATGTACGACGGCGTGCGCGACAAACGCTCCGACCTGGCGCTGGCCAGGCTCGCCAGCGACGCGTTCCGCAAACAGTTCTCCCAGGTCGAGGTGACCTCTATAGACAAGATCGTGTACCTGTCGCAGTATCAGGCTCAGGCGCTGTTCACGATGCGCGTCTCCCCCGCCACCGGTGGCCCGATGCGCGGACAGGTGCAGGGCATCGCGCAGCTGCTCTTCCAGCGCGGCCAGATCATGGTCTGCTCGTACGTGTTACGCACCGGCGGCTCGTACTAGCCCCGCGCACCGTAGACCCGGTCAGCGGGTCGTCATCGGGTCAGTTGAAGGAGTCCCCGCAGGCGCACGAGCCGGTGGCGTTGGGGTTGTCGATCGTGAAGCCCTGCTTCTCGATCGTGTCAACGAAGTCGATGGAGGCACCCTCGACGTAGGGCGCGCTCATCCGGTCCACCGTCAAGGTGACGCCGCCGAACTCCGCGGTCAGGTCGCCGTCCAGTGTCCGGTCGTCGAAAAAGAGGTTGTAGCGCAGGCCGGCGCAGCCGCCCGGCTGGACCGCGATGCGCAACGCGAGGTCGTCACGGCCCTCCTGGTCGAGGAGGGACTTCGCCTTGGCGGCGGCGGCCTCGGTCAGGATCACGCCGTGGGTCTTGGCGTCCGACTCGTTTTGCACCGTCATTGCTTCTCCTACATGCCTCATCGGTACTTGGGTGGGTCGGCTTCAGCAGGGCCCGATCGGCTCCGGAAAACCCACACGTTCAACGGTACCTCGCCGGACCGCTATTCCCGAGCCGTGCCGCCACCTGTGAGGCCAATCCCATCAGCTGGTTGGCCGCGTCGGCCTGCGCGAGCCGCGCCGAGCCGGCGTAGTCGGCGATCGACAAGGCGGACATGATGCCCGCGGTGCGCACTGCCGAATTGTCCAGCTCGACCTGCCCGGCCAGCACGATCACGGGGATGCCCCGCGGACGGGCCTCGTCGGCGAGGTACCCCACCACCTTGCCGTGCAGCGACTGCTCGTCGAACCGCCCCTCCCCGGTCAGGATCAGTTCCGCGATGTCGAGGTCGTCGGCCAGGTGGGTGTGCTCGGCGATGATGGCGGCGCCCGACTCGCAGCGGGCGCCGAGCGCCAGCAAGCCGGCGCCGATACCGCCGGCGGCGCCCGCTCCCGGCTCGGAGCTCACGTCACGTCCGGCCGCCGCTTCCAGTTCGAGGGCCCACGCCTCGAGGCGCACCTCGAGTGCCGCGACGGTGGCCGTATCGGCACCCTTCTGCGGACCGAAGACGCGGGCGGCCCCCCACGGGCCCGTCAGCGGGTATTCGGTGTCCGAGGCGATGATCAGCTCGACGCCGGCCAGTCGCCGCCGCGCGACGTCCAGCCCGCCCAGCTCGGCGATCATGGCCAGGCCGCCGTCGGTGCAGGCGCTGCCACCCAGCCCGACCACGATCCGCCTGGCCCCGTAGCACAGCGCCTCGTCGATGAGCTGCCCCACGCCCCTGCTGTGGGCCGCCAGCGCGGTCTCCGGGGTCGGCGGGCCACCCAGCAGGGCCAGGCCACACGCCTGGGCGCACTCCAGGTACGCCGTCGACGACGCGGCATCCAGCACCCAGTCGGCGCGGACCGTGGTGTCCAGCGGCCCGGACACCTTCAGGCGCCGCTTCTGCCCCAGCCTGTTGGCCAGCACCTCGACGAAACCCGGGCCGCCGTCGGACTGCGGGGCCACGATGAACCGGTCGCCCGGCCGTGACCGCGTCCAGCCCGTCGCGATGGAGGCGGCGGCCTGCACGGCCGACAGGCTGTCGCCGTAGCAGTCCGGGGCCACCAGAACCAGCATGGCCGGCAGCTGGAGACGACCTGGCGCGAGGCCGGCGGGGCCACCACCCGACGCCATCGAGCCATCGTCCATCACAGCCAGCCGTTCAGCACAGGGCTAAGCGTAGGGCCATCCTCATCGCCGGCGCATGCCTAATAGCAATGCTTTCCGGGGCGATTCCGTGTCGGGCCCGCCGCGAAGTAACCTGGCGGCTGTGAAGCTACTGGGCCGCAGGAAGAGCCACGAAGACGACCTCGGCGAAGGCGCGCCGGAGCCGGGCTCCGGTTCCGGCGACGCAGACCGCGGCGAGTCGCGCCGCACCGCACCCAAGGGCCGGCCCACCCCCAAACGCAACGACGCCCGGCGCAGCGCCAAGAAGGGCCCGGTCGCGCCCGCACCCATGACCGCGTCGGAGGCGCGGGCCCGGCGCAAGTCGCTCGCCAAGCCCAAGCTCACCCGCGAGGAGCGCCGGGCCGACAAGGCCGCCAGCCGGGCCCGGATGACCGAACGCCGCGAGCGCATGATGGCCGGCGAGGAGGGCTACCTGCTGCCGCGCGACCAGGGGCCGATACGCCGGTACGTGCGCGACGTGGTGGACTCCCGGCGCAACCTGCTGGGGCTGTTCATGCCGGCGACGCTGTTCCTGCTGTTCGTGATGTTCGCGGTCCCCCAGGTGCAGCTCTATATGTCCCCGGCGATGCTGGTGCTGATGGCGGTGATGGCCGTCGACGCGTTCATTCTGGGCCGCAAGGTCACCAAAATGGTCGACGCGAAGTTCCCGAAGAACACCGAAAGCCGTTGGAAGCTGGGCCTTTACGCCGCCAGTCGGGCTTCCCAGATGCGCCGGATGCGGGCGCCCAAGCCCCAGGTCGAGCGCGGCAGCAGTGTCGGCTGAGCGTCGCCTGAAAGCCGCCTGAACCCGGTGCGCACGCTGGTGCTCGGCGGGATCAGGTCGGGCAAGTCGCGCTGGGCCGAGGAAGCCATCGCCGGGTCGCTGCCGCCCGGCGAGCCCGTCCGTTACCTGGCCCCCGGCCAGGTCGACGAGACCGACGCGGCCTGGGCGGAACGCGTCGCGCGGCACCGCGGCCGCCGGCCCGCGCACTGGGCGACGGTGGAAACCGGGGAGGTCGCCGCCCAGCTGCGGCAGTCGCCGCACGCCCCGGCGCTGGTCGACGATCTCGGCGCCTGGCTGACGGCCGTACTGGACGGCAACAACGCGTGGGACGCCGGTTCGCCGGCGGAGCCGGTGCAGGAGATGATCGACGACATGCTGGCCGCCGTCGCTGCGTTCGCCGCCCCGCTGGTGCTGGTCAGCCCGGAGGTCGGGCTGACCGTCGTGCCGGCCACCGCGGCCGGACGCCGGTTCGCCGACGAACTGGGCGGGCTCAACCAGCGCGTCGCCGCGTTGTGCGATCGGGTGGTGCTGGTGGTGGCCGGGCAAGCGGTGCCGATCAAGCCGATCAATCCGTCGGCGGGAATCTGATGGAGTTCCCGCCGATCTCGCCGCCGGATGCGGCCGTCGCCGCGGCCGCGCGCGCCCGTCAGGACATTCTGACCAAACCGCGGGGCGCCCTCGGCCGCCTCGAGGACCTGGCGGTCTGGACCGCGTCGTGCCAGGGGCAGTGCCCGCCGCGGCAGTTCGGGCGCGCCCGGGTGGTGGTGTTCGCCGGCGACCACGGCGTCGCCGCCTCCGGGGTGTCGGCGTATCCGCCGGAGGTCACTGCGCAGATGGTCGCCAACATCGCGGCCGGCGGCGCGGCGATCAACGTGTTGGCCGAGATCGCGGGGGCGACGGTGCGGGTCGCGGACCTGGCGGTCGACGCCGACGCTGCCTCCGAGCGCATCGGCGCCCACAAGGTGCGCCGCGGCAGCGGCGACATCAGCGTGCAGGACGCATTGAGCGACGAGGAGACGGTCGCGGCGATCGACGCGGGCCGGCGCATCGCCGACGAAGAGGTCGACGCCGGCGCCGACCTGCTCATCGCCGGCGACATGGGCATCGGCAACACCACCCCGGCGACGGTGCTGGTGGCGGCGCTGACCAACACCGAGCCCGTCGCGGCCGTCGGCTTCGGCACCGGGATCGACGACGCCGCGTGGGTGCGCAAAACGGCCGCCGTGCGCGATGCACTGTTCCGGACGCGGCTGGTGCTGCCCGACCCGGTGGGGCTGCTGCGCTGCTGCGCCGGTGCGGACCTCGCGGCCCTGGCGGGTTTTTGTGCGCAGGCGGCGGTGCGGCGCACGCCGCTGCTGCTCGACGGCATGGCGGTCACGGCCGCGGCGCTGGTCGCCGAGCGCCTGGCCCCGGGCGCCCGGCAGTGGTGGCAGGCGGGTCACCGCTCCGCCGAGCCGGGCCACACGCTGGCCCTGGCGGCCCTGTCGCTGGAGCCGATTTTGGAGCTGGGGATGCGGCTGGGCGAGGGCAGCGGCGCGGCGACGGCGCTGCCGGTGCTGCGCGCTGCGGTGGCCACGCTGGCGTCCATGGCAACCTTCGGCGAGGCCGGCGTCTCCGACCGACCGTCCCCGTGATACGTTCGCTGGCAACGGCTTTCGCGTTCGCGACGGTGCTGCCGGTCCCGCGCGCCGCGACCGGCCCGCTGGGCCGGGGCGCCATGACGGCGCTGCCGGTGGTTGGCGCCGCCCTGGGCGCGCTGGCCGCGGCCGTCGTGCGGGGCGGCGCGGCGGTGTTCGGGCCGGCCAGCCCGTTGCCCGGGCTGCTCGCGGTGGCGGTGCTGCTGCTCGCGACCCGCGGCCTGCATCTCGACGGCGTGGCCGACACGGCCGACGGGCTGGGCTGCTACGGGCCACCGGAGCGCGCGCTGGCGGTGATGCGCGAGGGGTCCACCGGGGCGTTCGGCGTGGCCGCCGTCGTGCTCACGATCGCGCTGCAGGGCTTCGCGTTCGCAGCCCTGGCACCGGCGGGGATCGTCGTGGCGGTCGTCGCGGGCCGGGTCACCGCGGTGCTGGCCTGTCGCCGAGCGGTCCCGGCGGCCGAGGGCAGCGCCCTGGGCGCGCGCGTCGCCGGCAGCCAGCCCGCGGCGGTGGCGGCGGCCTGGGTCGCGGTGTTGCTCGCCGCCTCCGTGCCGGCCGCTCCGCGGCCGTGGCAGGGGCCGGTGGCGGTGCTGGTGGCGGCGTGCTGCGGGGCGGTCCTGGCGGGGCACTGCGTGCGGCGGTTCGGCGGTATCACCGGTGACGTGCTGGGCGCCGCCATCGAGTTGACGACGACGGTCGGCGCGGTGACGCTGGCCGGCTTCCAGGGGTGAGCGGACAGCAAAGCTAGCCCAGCCGGGCCATCCAGCCGTGGGTGTCGGCGAAGGTGCCGCGCTGGATTCCGGTCAACGTGTCGCGCAGCGCCATCGTCACCTCGCCGGGATCGCCGTCGGCGATGGTGAACTCGCCGTCGCCGTACTTGACCCGCGACACCGGGGTGATGACGGCGGCGGTGCCGCAGGCGAACACCTCGGTGATCTCGCCGGCGGCCGCCTTCTTCTGCCACTCGTCGATGTCGACCTTGCGCTCCTCGACGCTGAAGCCCGCGTCGATCGCCAACTGCAGCAACGAATCCCGCGTGATGCCCGGCAGCAGCGAGCCGGACAGCTCCGGGGTGACCAGCCGCGCGGAGCCGCCGCTGCCGAAGACGAAGAAGATGTTCATCCCGCCCATCTCCTCGACGAAACGGCGCTCGACGGCGTCCAGCCACACCACCTGGTCGCACCCGTTGTCGGCGGCTTCGGCCTGGGCCAGCAGCGAGGCGGCGTAGTTGCCGCCGAACTTGGCCGCACCTGTGCCGCCCGGGCAGGCCCGCACATACTCCGTGGACACCCAGACGCTGACCGGGCTGATGCCGCCCTTGAAGTAGGCGCCGGCCGGCGAGGCGATCAGCAGGTAGCGGAACTGCTTGGCCGGCCGCACCCCCAGGCCCGGCTCGGTGGCGATCATGAACGGGCGCAGGTACAGCGCCTCTTCCCCGCCGGCGGCGGGCACCCAGGCCTTGTCGACGCCGATGAGCTGACACAGCGAGCCCATGAACAGTTCGTCGGGCAGTTCGGGCATGGCCAGCCGCCGAGCCGACGAGCGCAACCTGGCGGCATTGGCCTCGGCGCGGAACGACACGATCGAGTCGTCGGACCACCGGTACGCCTTGAGCCCCTCGAAGATCTCCTGCGCGTAGTGCAGCACGATCGCCGAGGGATCCAGCTCGATCGGCCCGTACGGGATCACCCGTGCGTCGTGCCAGCCCTGGCCGTCGGTGTAGTCGATCGACACCATGTGGTCGGTGTGGTACTTGCCGAAACCCGGTTCGGCCAGGATGGATTGGCGTTCCTCGTCGGTCGCCGGGTGTGGCGAGCGTGAAACCGTGAATTCAGGGGAGCCGCTCGTCATGGCGCCGATTGTATCTCCGGATGCGATGGTGCTTTTGCGGCCGGGGAACGCGACCCGAACTCAAATGGCGGCTAATGGGTTTTCGCCGCGACGAAAGGTGGCCGCACGACGTCGCATTCGACGGCGCGGCCACGCACGTCGACGGTGACGCGCCGGCCGTCCTCGATGCCGGCGTCGGTGTCGATCAACGCCAGACCTATGCCGACTTGCAGCGTGGGCGAGAACGTTCCGGAGGTGGTGACCCCGACGGGGGTGTCCCCGGCGAGCACCGTGAGCCCGGGGCGCAGCACCCCGCGTCCGACCATGCGCAGCCCCCGCAGCAGCCGCCGCGGCCCGGCGGCCTTCTCGGCCAGCAGCGCGTCGCGACCGAAGAAGGCGGGCTTCTTCCAGCCGACCGCCCAGCCGCACCGGGCCTGCAGCGGGGAGATGTCCGGCGAGAGCTCGTGCCCGTGCAGCGGGTAGCCCATCTCGGTGCGCAGGGTGTCGCGGGCGCCCAGGCCGGCTGGCTCGCCGCCGGCGGCACGCACGGAAGCGACCAGCGCGTCGAACACCACCCCCGCCGAATCCCAGGGCGGCAGCAGCTCGTAGCCGTGCTCGCCGGTGTAGCCGCTGCGGCACACCCGCACCGGCACCCCCGAGTAGGAGGCGTCCGCGTAGGCCATGTACTCCATGTCGGTGGGTAGCCCCAGCTCGCCGAGCACGTCGGCCGACCGCGGCCCCTGCACCGCCAGCACCGCGTAGTCGCGGTGCTCGTCGGCGACAGTCACGCCCGACGGCGCGACCGCCCGCAGCGCCGCCACGACCGCGGCGGTGTTGGCGGCGTTGGGCACCAGGAATATCTCGTCGGCGGCGACGTAGTAGGCGATCAGGTCGTCGATGACCCCACCGGATTCGGTGCAGCACAACGTGTATTGCGCCTTGCCCGGGCCGATGCGGTTCAAGTCGTTGGTGAGCGCGGAGTTGACGAACTCCTTGGCGCCCGGTCCGCGAACCAGCGCCTTGCCGAGGTGGCTGACGTCGAAGAGGCCGACGGCGTTGCGGGTGGCGTTGTGCTCGCTGACGGTGCCGGCATAGGACACCGGCATCAGCCACCCGCCGAATTCGCCGAGGTTGGCGCCCAGCTCGCGATGGCGGTCTTCCAGTGGTCCGTGCAGCAGCTCTGGCCCGTCGCTCACGCCATCCCACCCTAATCGGCGCCGCCATCGCCACGTCGGGGCAGGGGGCCTGGGCCCGCCGCAGGTGACTAGGGTGATTGCCCGTGACCACCGAACCGGGCTACCGATCCCCTGCCGTCAACGTCGCCACCTCGCTGCCGAAGCGCGGCGCGGGTGCCTCGGTCCTGCTGGTGCCGGTCGTGTCGGCCGGCGAGGAGGACAAGCCGGGCGCGGTCGTGGCGTCGGCCGAGCCGTTCCTGCCCGCCGACGCGGTCGCCGAGATCGAGGCCGGCCTGCGTGCCCTGGACGCCACCGGCGGCAGCGAACAGGTTCACCGGCTGGTGGTCAACTCGCTGCCGGTGGGCAGCGTGCTGACCGTCGGGCTGGGCAAACCCCGACCCGAGTGGCCGGCCGACACGGTCCGCCGCGCCGCCGGTGTGGCGGCACGCTCCCTGGGCAACGCCGAGACCGTGCTCACCACCCTGGCCGATTTGCCCGGCGAGGGCGTCTGCGCGGCCGCGGTCGAGGGGCTGATCCTGGGCAGCTACCGGTTCACCGACTTCCGCAGCGCCAAGACGGCGCCGAAAGACAAAGGGCTGCGCAAGATCACCGTGCTGTCCGGCTCCAAGAACGCCAACAAGCAGACCGCACACGCCGCGGCCGTCGCGACCGCGGTCGCCACCGCCCGCGACCTCGTCAACACCCCGCCGAACCACCTGTACCCCGCCGAATTCGCCAAACGGGCAAAGGCTTTGGGCGAATCCGTCGGCCTCGACGTTGAGATCCTCGACGAAAAGGCCCTGCAGAAGGGCGGTTACGGCGGCATCATCGGCGTCGGCCAGGGCTCGTCGCGCCCACCGCGGCTGGTGCGGCTGATCCACCGCGGGTCGCGGCTGGCCAACAAACCGCAGAACGCCAAGAAGGTCGCGCTGGTCGGCAAGGGCGTCACGTTCGACACCGGCGGCATCTCGATCAAGCCGGCGGCGTCGATGCACTACATGACCTCCGACATGGGCGGGGCGGCCGCTGTCGTGGCGACCGTCGCCCTGGCCGCGCAGCTGCGGCTGCCCATCGACGTTATCGCCACGGTGCCGATGGCCGAGAACATGCCGTCGGCCACCGCGCAGCGCCCCGGCGACGTGCTGACGCAGTACGGCGGGACGACGGTCGAAGTGCTCAACACCGACGCGGAGGGCCGGCTCATCCTGGCCGACGCGATCGTGCGGGCCTGCGAGGACAAGCCCGACTACCTGATCGAGACCTCCACGCTGACCGGCGCGCAGACGGTGGCGCTGGGCTCGCGCATCCCCGGGGTGATGGGCAGCGACGAGTTCCGCGACCGGGTCGCGGGGATCTCACAGCGGGTCGGCGAGAACGGCTGGCCGATGCCGCTGCCCGACGAGCTCAAGGAAGAACTGAAGTCAGGAGTGGCCGACCTGGCCAACGTCAGCGGCCAGCGCTTCGCCGGCATGCTGGTGGCCGGTGTGTTCCTGCGCGAGTTCGTCGCCGACGGGGTGGCGTGGGCGCACATCGACGTGGCCGGCCCGGCCTACAACACCGGCGGCCCGTGGGGGTACAGCCCCAAGGGCGCCACGGGCGTGCCGACCCGCACGATCTGGGCGGTGCTGGAAGACATCTGCGAGAACGGCTGACCGGCTCATTTGGTCAGCATTGCGAGCACCGCGCGGGAGTCCGGCCGGGACCACGTCGACGGGCGGCAGGTCATCGAGTGCTAGGAGCTGAACAGGTCGGTGACGTAGCCCGGTGTCAGCTCGGCGCTGCGCACCGCGCCGCCGGGCTCGGGCTGCGCCTCCAGCACCAGCCCGTCCCACCCCGCGTCGGCGAGCATCGCCGCGGCGACCAGCCCATGGTGCCCGGTGCCGGCCAGTTCGGGTCGACCGCGCGCATGCGGCGGTTGCCCACCACCTACTGCGTGTAGGTCCACCCGTCGGCCATCACGTCCCAGACCCGCTGGCAGGGCACGGCCACGCCCCGCGTCGCAATGATCACGGCAAATCCTCTCGCTGCTCGGGTTACCGCCGCCGAGTACCCGCCCGGGGCCGGGAGCCAAGCACCCGACCCTGGCGAACCGCAGGTTTACTGGCCGCCCCCAGTGGCTAATCTTCCAGCGTTTTCATTCGCTGACGAGAAAGGCGAGATCGTGACGGTACGACGGTTGATCATGGCGGTGGGCGCCGTGCTGTTGCTGGCCGGGGTGATCGGTTTGCTGGTGCCGGTTTCCATTTCCGACGGGAACGGAAATTCCATCGGCTGCGGGAACGCCGTGGCGGAGAATACGCAGGGCGCCCGTAACGCGACGCAGACAACCAACAACCAGACCGGGGCGAACATCCCGATCGTCGGCCAGTTCGCCCCGCATTCGCCCAATTACGTGGCACAGTGCAACTCGGCGGTGGGCAGCCGGCGCGCCTGGACGATCCCGCTGACGGTGGTCGGGGTCTTGGCGGTCGCCGGCGCGTTCCTGGTCCGACGGTCCGAGGGCGCGTCCCCGTCCGTCTAGGGCCCTCCGTTCGTCCCGCGTGCCGTCGATCGATGCCGGTGAGCCGTGACCGTGATCGTCGCGTTGGGTGAAAGCGCTTGTTGCCGAGCAGGATTCGCTTGTTGCCGAGCAGGATTCGCAGTGCGGATCACCCGGCGTTGACACCGGGCCCGATCCGGGATCGGCGGCGCGTGGTACGAAGGGGACATGACCGGAGGCCGCCGAGGACGCCCCCGGGGATGCAGGGGATAGCCAAGCACACATGCATTTTGCGTTTTTGCCGCCGGAGGTCAACTCCGCGCGCATCTATGCGGGTCCTGGTGCGGGTTCGATGCTGAGCGCCGCGTGGGCATGGGATGAGCTGGCCAACGAGTTGCACACCACCGCGTCCAACCTCGAGTCGGTGGTCTCGGAGCTCACCAGCGAACCGTGGGAGGGCCCGTCCGCGGCGTCGATGGCGGCGTCGGCCGCATCGCAGGTGGCATGGCTGAATATCGCCGCCGCGCAGGCGGGTCAGACCAGCGCCCAGGCCAGGGCTGCCGTGGCGGCATACGAGGCCGCCCATGCGATGACGGTGCCTCCGCCGGTGATCGCGTCCAACCGTGCACAGCTGATGTCGCTGATCGCGACGAATGTGTTGGGCCAGAACACCCCGGCGATCGCGGCCACCGAAGTCGCCTATGCCGAGATGTGGGCCCAGGACGTCGCCGCGATGTACGGCTATGCCGGTACCTCGCGGGCGGCCGCGGAGGTGACTCCGTTCGACCCGCCACGGCCGGCCACCGACCAGGGCGGGGTCATCGCACAAAGCGCCGCGGCCGCCCGGGCCGCCGCCACCTCGGCCGGCCACGCACAGGCGGCGCTGGCGAGTGGCACGCTGATGTCCGCGGTGCCGAATGCGTTGCGGGCGCTGACGGCCGCACCCTTCGGTTTGACCGGCTTTTCGGACTTCACGAATGTCTATGACCTGGTGGAACTCGGCTCCGAATTTCTGGGCAACGGTTTCGGGCTGATCGGGGTGTCGGGCGCCGCGGGGTTCATCTCCGAGGCCGAGCACAACGCCGTGGGGCCGGGGGCCGGGGAGAAAGCCCCGGCCGCGCCGCAACGTCCGGCGGGGACCGGGAAGGCGGCGCGCCCGCACGCGGCGGCCACCTCGGTTTCAGCCCACATGGGCGGTGGAGGCTCCCGCGGCCGGTTGTCGGTGCCGGCGGGCTGGACGTCGGCTGCCCCGGAGATGCGTCTGGCCGCCGTCGAATCGCCGATCGCCGGTTCCGTCCCGGGCCCACGTTCGGGCCTTGGCCCGTTCGGCGACATGCCCCTCTTCGGTGGGACTCCGCTGATGGCGTTTCCCTCGCGCGGCGCATCCGGTTCCCGAGAAGACCGGCCGGTCGACGAGGGAGCCCCGGGCAGCCGGGTACGTGCCGGGGCGGCCGTCGGGGACCGCGAGCAACGGTCCCGCACGGCCTCGAGCGGCCGGCCGTCCGGTACCACTACCGAGCTGCGCGAGATCACCGAAGTGCTGGGGAGACTCGCCGAACTCCGCGACAGGGGCGCCTTGACCGACACGGAGTTCGTCGAACAGAAGCAGCGCCTTCTCGGCGGTCGCTGAACTCGATCGTTCGCCGACCGTTGGGCCGGCCCCGGCTAGATCACCCGCAACCGCGCGGTACTGCGCAGCGCCTGCGGCGCGAACCGCGAAAGGGCGTAGAACGCGTAGGCTTCCGGCGCGACCGGACGGATCGGCTTGTTCTTGCGGATGGACGACAGGATCGCGTTGGCGACGTTCTCGGGGCCGTAATGGCGCAGCGCGAACAGCATGCCGAGCTGTCCGCGGCGACCGGCCACCTGCTCCGTCTTGCCCTGGGGCGCGTCGATGCGAGTGGTCTTGATGATGTTGGTATTGATGACGCCGGGGCAGATGGTGGTCAGCCCGACGCCGGCGGTGTCGAGCTCGGCCCGCAGGCAGTCGGAGAACATGAAGGCCGCCGCCTTGGAGCTGCAGTAGGCGCTCAGCGACTGCAGCGGTGAGTAGGAGGCCATCGACGCCACGTTGACGATGTGCCCGCCGGTGCCGCGTTCGACCAACCGCCGCGCGAACGACCGGCAGCCGTTCACCACGCCGCCGAAGTTGACGTCCATCACGCGGTCGAACTCCTCGGCGGGGGTGTCCAGGAAGCCGCCGGCGTGCCCGATGCCCGCGTTGTTGACGACGATGTCGGGGACACCGTGTTCGGCGCTGACCCGCTCGGCGAACGCCTCGACCGCGTCGGCGTCGGACACGTCGAGCACATAACTGTGCGCGACGCCGCCGCGCGCGGCGATCTCCGCCGCGGTTTCCTTGACGGACGCCTCGTCGATGTCGCTGACGACGAGTTCGGCGCCGTCGGCGGCGAAGGCGTACGCGGTCTCCCGGCCGATGCCGCTGCCGGCTCCGCTGACCGCGACCAGGGTGTCGCCGAAGTCCCCGCGGGGGCGGCCGACCTGCGCGCGCAGCAGCGCGCGGCTGGGCTGCCGGCCTTCGGCCAGGTCGGTCAGGTCGTGCACCGCGGCCGCCATCACCTGGGGGTGCGACATCGGGGAGAAGTGACCGGCCCTGATGTCGCGGCGCCACAGCCGCGGCACCCAGCGCGCGGTGTCATCGTAGCCGTAGGGCCGCACGTAGGGGTCGTCGGTGTTGACGATCAACTGCACCGGCACGTCGACCACCGGGATCGGCCGCTTCCTGGCGAACGCGGCGAAGTAGTTGGCGCGGTAGGTCTTCACCGAGCGGGCGGCGTCGCCGGCCAGGCCGGCGGAGTGGTGGATCTTGTCGTCGGGGATGCCGCCGACCATGTGGCGCCGGACCGCCTTGCTCCGCAGCGCCAGCCGCAGCACCAGCGGCGCGAGCACCGGTATCGAGAAGAACACCATGTAGGTCAGCCGCAGCGCCTGGCTGATCGCCCGGGCGAAGGTGCGCGGTCGCCACGGCCGCCGCAGCCCGCCGAAGATGTAGGCGACGAGCTGGTCCTGGCTGGGGCCCGACACCGACGTGAACGAGGCGACCCGGTCGGCGGCGCCGGGCCGGCTCAGGTACTCCCACACGCCCACCGACCCCCAGTCGTGGGCCAGGACGTGCACGGGTTGGCCGGGCGACAGCGCACCGGTGACCGCGGCGAAGTCGTCGGCGCAGCGCTCCATCGTGTACGCGGCGACCGGCTTGGGCGTCGACGAGCCGCCCACCCCCCGGTTGTCGTAGCGGATGACGCGGAACCGCTCGGCCAACAGCGGCACGACCCCGTCCCACAACACGTGCGAGTCGGGAAAGCCGTGCACCAGGACGACGGTCGGGCCCTCCGGGTTGCCCTCTTCGTAGGCCGCGATGCGCACCCCGTCCGTGCTGTCGACGAAATGCTGGGAAACCTGCTGTGTTGCCGCCATCTGAACTCCGCCACCCCCGATGTGCTCCGCCTGCCCCTGACTGGCAACGTGACCAGCAGTGGCCACACCGTAGCAAGCGGGTTGACCCTCGCCCCGGCATCGGCGCGCGGCAGCCCTGAATGTGTGCCGTTCCCGCGGCGATGACAAGATAGCGAATGGGAGAGTTCCGAGGACGACTCGGTTTCCCGCCGTTACACCACCGGGCTTCGACCTGCGCCGAACCACCAGCGATTCGAGGAGTCAGAAAAGATGGCCTTCTCCGTCCAGATGCCGGCACTCGGTGAGAGCGTCACCGAGGGGACGGTCACGCGCTGGCTCAAGCAGGAAGGCGACACGGTCGAAGTCGACGAGCCCCTCGTCGAGGTGTCCACCGACAAGGTCGACACCGAGATCCCCTCCCCCGCGGCCGGGGTGCTGATCAAGATCGTCGCCCGGGAAGACGACACCGTCGAGGTGGGCGGCGAGCTGGCCGTCATCGGCGACGCCGCCGAGGACGGCGGGGCGGGCGCGCAGGCGCCGAGCCGCCCGCAGCCCGAGACCCAGGCCGAGCCCGTACCCGAGCCCGAACCGGAGCCCGCGCAGGCGCAGGCCCCGCAACCTGACCGGGTTTCCGGCGACGCCACTCCAGTGCTGATGCCCGAACTCGGCGAGTCCGTTGCCGAGGGCATGATCACCCGCTGGCTGAAGAAGGTCGGCGATTCGGTGGCGGTCGACGAGCCGCTGGTGGAGGTGTCCACCGACAAGGTCGACACCGAGATTCCCTCGCCGGTGGCCGGTGTGCTGGTCAGCATCACCGCCGAGGAGGACGCCACGGTTCCGGTCGGCGGCGAGTTGGCACGGATCGGCTCGGGAGCCGGCGCGGTGTCCGCCCCCACCAAGCCATCCCAGCCCGAGCCGGCGCCCCAGCCCAAAGCCGAGCCCAAGACCGAGCCCGAGCCCAAGCCCGAGCCCGAGCCGGCGCCCCAGCCCAAACCCGAGACCAAGACCGAGCCCGCGCCGAAGGCCGAACCGGCACCGGCGCGGCCCGCTGCGGAGTCGCAGGGCCAGGGTGTGGCGGAGCGGACGCCGTACGTCACCCCGCTGGTGCGCAAGCTGGCCAACGAACACGACATCGACCTGAACGCGGTCACCGGGACCGGCGTGGGCGGCCGGATCCGCAAGCAGGACGTGCTCGCCGCGGCGGAACAGAAGAAGCAGGCCACCCGGGCACCCGCGCCGGCTCCCGCCGCCGGCGCGCCGAGGGCGGCCGCGGAGTCCCGACGGCCCGCACCCACCCCGGCACCGGCGCTGGCGCACCTGCGCGGCACCACGCAGAAGGCCAGCCGTATCCGGCAGCTCACCGCCGCCAAGACTCGCGAATCCTTGCAGGCGACGGCCCAGCTCACCCAGACCCACGAGGTCGACATGACCAGGATCGTCGGGTTGCGAGCGCGGGCCAAGGCGGCGTTCGCCGAACGCGAAGGGGTGAACCTGACCTTCCTGCCGTTCATCGCCCGCGCGGTGATCGACGCGCTGAAGACCCACCCGAACATCAACGCCAGCTACAACGAGGACACCAAGGAGATCACCTACTACGACGCCGAGCACCTCGGGTTCGCCGTCGACACCGAGCAGGGCCTGCTTTCCCCGGTGATCCACAACGCCGGCGATCTGTCCCTGGCCGGGCTGGCCCGCGCGATCGCCGACATCGCCGCGCGCGCCCGCTCGGGCGACCTCAAACCGGACGAGTTGTCCGGCGGCACCTTCACGATCACCAACATCGGCAGCCAGGGGGCGTTGTTCGACACCCCGATCCTGGTGCCGCCGCAGGCCGCGATGCTGGGCACCGGGGCCATCGTCAAGCGGCCCCGGGTGATCGTCGACGAATTCGGCAACGAGTCGATCGGCGTGCGCTCGGTCTGCTACCTGCCGCTGACCTACGACCACCGGCTCATCGACGGGGCCGACGCCGGACGCTTCCTCACCACGATCAAGAACCGGCTCGAAGAGGGAGCGTTCGAGGCCGACCTGGGGCTGTGAGAGCGTGGCCCGGGCTGGTGACAAGGCCGTCGTCGCGATCGCGGGTTCGTCCGGCCTGATCGGCTCCGCGCTGGCTGCCGCGCTGCGCGCCGCCGACCACCGGGTGCTGCGCATCGTGCGCAGGGCACCGGCGAATCCCGAAGAGCTGCATTGGAATCCGGAGAGCGGCAAGTTCGATCCCGACGCCCTGGACGACGTCGACGCCGTGGTGAACTTGTGCGGGGTCGACATCGGCCGGCGGCGCTGGTCGGGGGCGTTCAAGCAAAGCCTGCGCGACAGCCGCATCACTCCGACCGAGGTGCTGGCCAAGGCCGTCGCCGACGCCGGAATCGAAACGCTGATCAATGCCAGCGCGGTGGGCTATTACGGGCACACCAGGGACCGTGTGGTCGACGAGAACGCCCGGGCCGGCAGCGGTTTCCTGGCCCAGCTGTGCCAGGACTGGGAGGCCGCCACACTGCCGGCCCAATACGGCGGGGTCCGCGTCGTGCTGGCGCGCACCGGGGTGGTGCTGGGCGCGGCAAGCCAGGCGCTGCGCAAGGTGCGGCCGCTGTTCTCGTCCGGCCTCGGCGCCAGGCTGGGCAGCGGCCGTCAGTACATGTCGTGGATCAGCCTCGAGGACGAGGTGCGCGCCCTGCTGTTCGCGATGTCGCATCGCGCGCTGGCCGGGCCCGTGAACATGACCGGTCCGGCGCCGGTGACCAACGCCGAGTTCACCACCGCGTTAGGCCGCGCGGTCAACCGTCCCACCCCGCTGGTGCTGCCGGGGGTAGCGGTGCGCGCGGCGCTCGGCGAGTTCGCCGACGAGGCGCTGCTGATCGGGCAGCGCGCCATCCCCGGGGCGCTGGAACGGGCCGGTTTCCAGTTCCACCACAACACCATCGGCGAGGCGCTCGACTACGCGACCGCCCGGCGGGAACGCGACTAGATCCGCGGCCGTGCCGGGGGTGTACCGTCGCCACCGTGACCGCACCCATCAGGTCATCCATCAGGGCGCAGCCGGCCCCCATCGACGTCCGCCGGCTGGGCACGCTCGACTACGGCACCGCCTGGCAGTTGCAGCGTGACCTGGCCGACGCCCGGTCCGCCGGCGGCCGCGACGCATTGCTGTTGCTGGAGCACCCGCCGGTGTATACCGCGGGGCGGCGCACCGAACCGCACGAGCGACCCGTGGACGGCATGCCCGTCGTCGACACCGACCGCGGCGGCAAGATCACCTGGCACGGCCCGGGTCAGCTGGTCGGCTACCCGATCATCGGGCTGGCCGAACCGCTCGACGTCGTCAACTACGTTCGGCGGCTAGAGGAATCGCTGATCAAGGTCTGCGCAGACCTCGGCCTGGAAACCGTCCGCGTCGCGGGCCGCTCGGGCGTGTGGGTGCCGGGCGACGCGGCACGACCCGCACGCAAGGTCGCCGCCATCGGCGTACGGGTGTCCCGCGCGACCACCCTGCACGGGTTCGCGCTCAACTGCGACTGCGACCTCGGGGCGTTCGGCGCCATCGTGCCGTGCGGGATCAGCGACGCCGGGGTGACGTCCGTGTCGGCCGAACTGGGACGCACGGTGCGCGTCGAGGACGTATGTGCGGCGGTGGCGGTCGCGGTGTGCGACGCCCTGGATGGGGTCTTGCCGGTGCGGGACCATCCCGTCGCCCGCGTAGCATCGGCGATGTGACTGTCGCTCCCGAAGGCCGCAAACTGCTGCGGCTCGAGGTACGCAACGCCGAGACCCCCATCGAGCGCAAGCCCCCGTGGATCAAGGTCCGCGCGCGGATGGGACCCGAGTACACCCAGCTCAAGGCCCTGGTCCGGCGCGAGGGTTTGCACACGGTCTGCGAGGAGGCCGGCTGCCCCAACATCTTCGAATGCTGGGAGGACCGGGAGGCCACCTTCCTGATCGGCGGCGACCAATGCACACGGCGTTGCGACTTCTGCCAGATCGACACCGGCCGGCCGGCCGACCTGGACCGCGACGAGCCCCGCCGGGTCGCCGACAGCGTCCGGACGATGGGCCTGCGCTACGCCACGGTCACCGGCGTCGCCCGCGACGACCTGCCCGACGGCGGGGCCTGGCTGTACGCCGCCACGGTACGCGCCATCAAGGAGCTCAACCCGACGACGGGGGTCGAGCTGTTGATCCCCGACTTCAACGGCGACCCCGCCCGCCTGGCGGAGGTGTTCGAGTCACGCCCCGAGGTGCTGGCCCACAACGTCGAGACCGTGCCGCGGGTCTTTAAGCGGGTCCGACCCGCGTTCACCTACCGGCGCAGCCTGGACGTACTGACCGCCGCACGCGAGGCCGGTTTGGTGACCAAGAGCAACCTGATCCTCGGTCTGGGCGAGACGCCCGACGAGGTGCGCACCGCGCTGGCCGACCTGCGCGACGCCGGCTGCGACATCGTCACCATCACCCAGTACCTGCGGCCGTCGGCGCGCCACCATCCCGTCGAGCGCTGGGTCAAGCCCAGTGAGTTCACCGAGTTGGCCTGCCACGCAGAGAAATTGGGATTCTCCGGGGTCCTGGCGGGGCCGCTGGTGCGCTCGTCGTACCGCGCGGGGCGGCTCTACGAGCAGGCTGCCCGCGGCCCGGACAGCATGGAGGCCTCGGCGCCCTGACCGGCACCGCATATCCTTGGTGATTATGGCTAAATCCCGCAAAGCCGCCGAGAACAAAGCCGCCAGGGCCGAGGCACAGGCCGCCCGCAAGGCCGCCGCCAAGGAGCGCCGCGCCCAGCTGTGGCAGGCGTTCAACATTCAGCGCCAGGAGGACAACCGGCTGCTGCCGTACATGATCGGCGCCTTCGTGCTGATCGTGGCCGCCTCGGTGGCCGTCGGCCTCTGGGCAGGCGGGCTCACCATGATCACGCTGATCCCGCTGGGGGTGCTGCTCGGCGCGTTGGTCGCGTTCATCATATTCAGCCGCCGGGCGCAGAAATCGGTCTACAGCAAAGCCGAGGGCCAGGCGGGTGCCGCGGCGTGGGTGCTGGACAACATGCGCGGCAAGTGGCGGGTGACCCCCGGCGTCGCCGCGACCGGCCACTTCGACGCCGTACATCGGGTGCTCGGCCGGCCGGGGGTCATCCTGGTCGGCGAGGGGTCGGCGGCCCGGGTCAAACCGCTGCTGGCGCAGGAGAAGAAGCGCCACGCGCGCCTGGTCGGCGACGTACCGATCTACGACATCGTCGTCGGCAAGGGCGAGGGCGAGGTGCCCCTGGGCAAGCTGGAGCGCCACCTGACCCGCCTGCCGGCCAACATCACCGTCAAGCAGATGGACAGCCTGGAGTCGCGGATGGCCGCGCTCGGGTCGCGGGCGGGCGCCGGGGTCATGCCCAAGGGGCCACAGCCGAACGCCGGCAAGATGCGCGGCGTGCAGCGCACGGTGCGCCGCCGGTAGCGGCAGGGCATCTCCGCACCCTCGACCGTCAGCGCCGCACCACGGCCGTGCCGGTCACGCGATCGTGCAGGCCGCGGCCGTCGTAGTCGGTGAACAGGGCCGGGATGACCATCGCGACGAGCAGGCCGCGCACGGCCAGCCGGACGACGCCCACCGGTATCCGTCCGTCCACGGCCGCCACCCCCAGGCCCAGCGTCAACTGGCCGGGGGTGGAGCCGAACAGCCGCACCGCCACCACGCCGAGCACCCACCAGACGACCAGCACCGCGGTCGCCAGGCTCCGCTGGGAGAGCAGGCCGAATGTCAGGCCCAGCGCCGCCAGGCCGTAGGAGATCAGCCAGTCGATCAACAGCGCGGCCAGGCGGCGCCCCATCGGCGCCAGCGAACCCGCACCGCTCTCGGGCAATCCGAGCGCCTCACCCGGGTAGGCGGATCGCGATCCCGGCGTCATCGGGCGCGGTCTTGGCACGGCTGCCCGACGCGTAAGCGCGGCACTGCGGTGCGCCCACACGCCGGACCAGATACGATCTTGCGGTCCATGGCCCCACAATAGAGCCCCCGGCGCATAGCGCCGACCCGGCCACTTTTGCGGGCGGCGTGGGCACGTAACGTGCGCGCAACACGGGGTTGACCGGCGGGCAACATCAGCTTCATAGCGTCAGGCCGCGGATTTCACCAAGTAAAGGAGCAAGCTGTGACGGAAACGACGCCCGACGACGTCTTCAAACTCGTAAAGGACGAAAACGTCGAGTTCGTCGACGTCCGGTTCTGTGACCTGCCGGGCATCATGCAGCACTTCACGATTCCGGTGTCGTTCTTCGACGAGAGCGTGTTCGAGGACGGGTTGGCCTTCGACGGCTCGTCGATTCGCGGATTCCAGTCGATTCACGAGTCCGACATGCTGCTCCTGCCCGACCCGGCGACCGCGAAGGTCGACCTGTTCACCGAAGCCAAGACGCTGAACATGAACTTCTTCGTGCACGACCCGTTCACCCTCGAGCCGTATTCGCGCGACCCGCGCAACGTCGCCCGCAAGGCGGAGAACTACCTGATCAGCACCGGGGTGGCCGACACCGCCTACTTCGGCGCCGAGGCCGAGTTCTACATCTTCGACTCGATCAGCTTCGACTCGCGCACCAACGGCTCGTTCTACGAGATCGACGCGATCTCGGGATGGTGGAACACCGGTTCGCCCAACGAACTTGACGGCAGCCCCAACCGCGGCTACAAGGTCCGCCCCAAGGGCGGGTACTTCCCGGTCGCCCCCGTCGACCACTACGTCGACCTGCGCGCCAAGATGCTGCAGAACCTGATCAAGGCCGGCTTCGAGCTGGAGAAGGGCCACCACGAGGTGGGCACCGGCGGGCAGGCCGAGATCAACTACAAGTTCAACACCTTGCTGCACGCGGCCGACGACATGCAGTTGTACAAGTACATCGTCAAGAACACGGCGTGGCAGAACGGCAAGACCGTCACGTTCATGCCCAAGCCGCTGTTCGGCGACAACGGCTCGGGTATGCACACCCACCAGTCGCTGTGGAAGGACGGCAGCCCGCTGATGTACGACGAGACCGGCTACGCCGGCCTGTCGGACACCGCCCGCCACTACATCGGCGGCCTGTTGCACCACGCGCCGTCGCTGCTGGCGTTCACCAACCCGACCGTCAACTCCTACAAGCGGCTGGTCCCCGGGTACGAGGCGCCGATCAACCTGGTGTACAGCCAGCGCAACCGGTCGGCGTGCGTGCGCATCCCGATCACCGGCAGCAACCCGAAGGCCAAGCGGCTGGAGTTCCGTTGCCCCGACTCGTCGGGCAACCCGTACCTGGCGTTCTCGGCGATGCTGATGGCGGGCCTGGACGGCATCAAGAACAAGATCGAGCCCCAGGCGCCGGTCGACAAGGACCTCTACGAGCTGCCGCCCGAGGAGGCCGCCAACATCCCGCAGGCGCCTACCCAGCTGTCGGCGGTGATCGACCGGCTGGAAGAGGACCACGAATACCTCACCGAGGGCGGCGTTTTCACGCCCGACCTGATCGAGACGTGGATCGCCTTCAAGCGCGAGAACGAGATCCTGCCGGTGCAGGTGCGGCCGCATCCCTACGAGTTCGCGCTCTACTACGACGTCTAAGGCGTCGAGACGACGCCACCCGCGCCGCGATCACCCCCCGATTGCCGCGCGGGTGGTTTCGTCTTTGCCGGGCGAGCCACGGTCGACGGCGTTATCGTCCCTGCATGCCGCCGAGAAGCGCGGCCGGCTGTAACCGGAGGGAAGGATCCCAACATGAAGGCGAGAGTTTTGATGGCCACGGTCGGCGCCGCGGTGGCGGCCCTGGCCGCCGGTGTCGTGTGGACCGCACCCTCGGCGTCGGCCGGCACCCCCTATTGCGATGGGCTCGGCACCCCGCAGGAAGTTCGCGAGTGCAACTGCGGATTCGACTTCGACCCGGGTAGTCAGGAACTTCACGATTGCCTCTATGGAACCGCGGCCCCGACACCCAAACCCTGACATGACCCCGGGGCGCCTGAGCGGTCTCGTGGGTTTGTGCGCCGCGTCGCTCGCGGTCGCGCCGGCCGTCCCGATCGCCTCCGCCGACTCTCCCTCGTGGAACGGCAAGTACGCGATCACGTTCATGGTCGGCCCGAAGTCCGGGACCAGCCTGGCGGCCGGTGACCCCGAGGAACAGCACACCGACGTCTACACGTTCCGCTCAAGCTGCACGAACGGAACGTGCACGGCCACGATCGTCGACGGCCCACCGCCGAGCAACCCGACGGCTCCGCAACCGAAATTCACCTGGGACGGCTCGTCGTGGACCCAGGCCAGCGACTTCCAGTGGGACTGCATGTTGCCCGACACCACGATCCAGTGGAGTCCCGCCCACGCCACGGTGCGCTACACGCCCCAACCCGACGGGACGCTTGCCGGCACGATGCACACCGAGATCGCCAGCGGCCCGTGTCAGGGCACGATCGACATGAACATGACCGCCGCGCCCGTGTGAGAGCGCGCTCCGCCGGCGAGCCTCCCCCTACGCGAGACATAAACCTCTGCGGGCCGTGTCGGCGTGCCGTCGCAACCGTTTATGTGTCGCGGGGTCCCGCGAGGCTGGGCCGCGCCGCGGCTACCCGTCGAGCCCGAGGTCCTTGCGGAAGCGCGCCATGCCGTCGATCTTGTCGGCCAGCGTGGCGTCGGGGCCGGCGTAGAACATCCACGGCATGGTGATGATGCCGGTGATACCGGCGTCGGCGGCACGCTGGTAGTCGACGGGGGTGAACGCGTCGGTGAGGGGGGTGAGGATCGTGAATTCGTCCATCGTCAAACCATTTTCGGCCCGCAACTCCCGCAACCGGCCCACCGCCTCGATGGCTCGTTCGGTCTTGATCAGGTCGCCGATCCAGCCGTCGTTGCGCGCGGCGCGGCGCAGGGCGGCCTCGCTGAGCCCGCCGGCGTAGACAGGGATCGGCGGCGGTGTGGGCTGCATCTCCAGCCGCGGCGTCGGATAGAACTCGCCCTCGAATTCCGTCCAGCCCGGCTGCCACAGCGCCCGCATCAACTCGATCATCTCGTCGGTGCGCCTGCCGCGGGCCTCGAACCGCTCCCCCATCAGGGCGAACTCCTCGCGGCACCAGCCGACCCCGATGCCCAGTTCCACCCGGCCCGACGCCAGCACCGCCGCCGTGCCGATGGCTTTGGCTGCCGAATACGGGTTGCGTATCGCCGGGATGTAGACGGTCGTCACGAAGCGCAGCCGGGTAGTGACCTGGGCCAGGGCGCCGACGAGCACCCACGGGTCCGGCCAGTCGGTGAACGGCTGCCAGCGCCGCTGCCCGTCCTTGGTGTAGGGGTACGGCGTGTCCAGTGTTTCCAGGTTCACGACGTGGTCGGGGATCCCCATCCCGTCGTAGCCGAGTTCGTCTGCGGCCCTGGCGATCTCGATGATCTCGCGAGTGTCCAGAAATGCGCTGCTGACGTAGAACCTCATTGCGCGGAATCCCGCGCCCACGCCGGCTCGATGAACACGCCCTCGGCCTCCACGGTGACGCCCGCGTCATCCGAAATGGTACCGCGTGCAAACACTTTGACGCCCTCCCTGCCCTCGATCCAGGCCTCGCAGCGGAGCGCGCCCAGGGGGGTGCCGCGCAGGTACTTCACGGTGATGGTTCCGGTGAAACGCGGCTTGGACAGCCCCTCGCTGGCCGCCTCGCCGAGCATGTGGTCGAGCACCAGTGCGCTCACCCCACCGTGCACCAGGCCGGGCGGACCCTCGTACGCCGAGCCGAGGACGAACTCGCTCCAGCAGCGCCCGCCGCCCTCGTGGTGGACGACGACCGGCGGGGCGATCGGGTTGCACACACCCACCGCGGCGTTGCCCAGCGGCAGCGCGCGGCCGTCGACCCGGTAGCTGACCCCGGCGGGCCGGGTCCGCTGCCGCAACGAGGCGGTGACCGCCTCGATCGCCGACCGCGCGTCGACGACGACGTCCTCGTCGGCCTCGGTGTGGATGGTGGCGTCGACGAGCTCGCGCACGGCGTCGGCCAGCGGCGCGTAGAGGGCCGTGACCCGGTCGGCTTCCGTCGCGCTGAGAACCTCGAATGTGGCGTCCAACGCGCGGGCCTCCTGACTCAACTTCCGAACACCTTGCGCACGACCGCCTTCGCCCGCCGCGTCACCCGAAGATAGTTGTCCAGGAATTCGCCGCCGTCGTCGGTCGGCCATCCCGCGGCGACGGCGACCGCGTTGAGCTGGCGTCCGGGGCCCGGCAGCTGGTCTGTGGGCTTGCCGCGGACCAGCACCAGGGCGTTGCGCGCGCGGGTGGCGGTCAGCCACGCCTGACGCAGCAGGTCCACGTCTTCGGCGGGGACCAGCCCGGCCGCGGCGATCTCGTCCAGCGATTGCAGCGTCGAGGTGTTGTGCAGGGCTTCGATCTCGTGCGCGTACCGCAGTTGCAGCAGCTGCACGGTCCATTCGACGTCGGCCAGTCCCCCGCGACCCAGCTTCGTGTGGGTGTTGGGGTCGGCGCCCCGCGGCAGCCGCTCGGACTCGACCCGG
This sequence comes from Mycobacterium sp. TH-M103, assembly GCF_057473785.1. Taxonomy (NCBI): domain Bacteria; kingdom Bacillati; phylum Actinomycetota; class Actinomycetes; order Mycobacteriales; family Mycobacteriaceae; genus Mycobacterium; species Mycobacterium sp. TH-M103. The sequence continues at coordinate 3,690 of NZ_JBYCLG010000239.1, read as the reverse complement.
GCCTTCATGCGGCGGATCTGCTGGACCGCTTCGGGCGACACCCCGTTGGCCGGATAGCGGATCTTGTCGGCCATCAGCAGGAACCGCTGCCCCAGCTCGGCGTCGCCGGCGACCGCGTGCGCGCGCAGCAGAGCCTGGATCTCCCACGGCTGCGCCCACTGCTGGTAGTAGGCGGTGTAGGCGCCCAGCGTGCGGACCAGCGGACCGTTGCGGCCCTCGGGCCGCAGGTTGGCGTCGACCTCCAGCGGCGGGTCGACGCTCGGAGTGCCCAGCAGCGTGCGTGTCTGCTCGGCTACCGACGTCGACCAGCGGATCGCCTGGGCGTCCTCGACGCCGTGGGCCGGCTCGCAGACGAACAACACGTCCGCGTCGGACCCGTAGCCCAGCTCGGCGCCGCCCAGCCTGCCCATCCCGATGACCGCGATCGCCGCCGGCGCCGTCCCCCCGCGGGGCCCGTCAGGGGGCAGGTTGGCCCGGATCATCGCGTCCAGCGCGGCCTGCAGGACGGCCACCCACACCGACGTCAGCGCCCGGCACACCTCGGTGACTTCCAGCATGCCCAGCAGGTCCGCCGAACCGATGCGGGCCAGCTCCCTGCGGCGCAGCGTGCGCGCGCCGGCGATCGCGCGCACCGGGTCGGTGTAGCGGCTGGCCGAGGCCACCAGCGAGCGAGCCACCGCGGCGGGGTCGGTGTCGAGCAGTTTGGGGCCGTTGGCGCCGTCGCCGTAACTCTGGATCACCGTGGGCGCGCGCATCAGCAGGTCGGGAACGTAGGTGGAGGTACCCAGCACGTGCATCAGCCGCTTGGCCACCGCCGGCTTGTCGCGCAGCGTGGCCAGATACCAGCTCTCCTGAGCCAGCGCCTCGGACAGGCGCCGGTAGGCCAGCAGCCCGCCGTCGGGGTCGGGCGCGTAGGACATCCAGTTCAGCAGCCGCGGCAGCAGCACCGACTGCACCCGGCCGCGCCGGCCGCTCTGGTTGACCAGCGCCGACATGTGCTTCAAGGCGGTCTGCGGCCCCTCGTAGCCGAGCGCGGCCAGCCGCCGCTCGGCCGCCTCGGTGCTCATGCCGTGCGAGATCTCCAGCCCGGGCGGGCCGATCGACTCCAGCAGCGGCTGGTAGAAGAGCTTGGCGTGCAGCTGTGACACCCGCAGGTTCTGGTGCTTGAGCTCCTCGCGCAGCACCCCGGCCGCGTCGTGGCGGCCGTCGGGCCGGATGTGGGCCGCGCGCGCCAGCCAGCGCACCGCCTCCTCGTCGTCGAACTCGGGCAGCAGGTGGGTGCGCTTGAGCCGCTGCAGCTGCAGCCGGTGTTCGAGCAACCGCAGGAACTCGTAGGAGGCGGTGAGGTTCGCGGTGTCCTCGCGGCCGACGTAGCCGCCCGCGCCCAGCGCGGCCAGCGCGTCGACGGTGGACGCCACCCGCAGCGACTCGTCGCTGCGGCCGTGCACCAGTTGCAGCAGCTGCACGGCGAACTCGACGTCCCGTATCCCGCCGCTGCCGAGTTTGATCTCGCGGGCGCGGACGTCGGCGGGCACCAGTTGCTCCACGCGGCGCCGCATGGCCTGGACCTCGACCACGAAGTGGTCGCGCTCGCAGGCGACCCACACCATCGGCAGCAACGCGGTCAGATAGCGTTCGCCGAGCTCGGCGTCGCCGACCGCCGCCCGGGCCTTCAGCAGCGCCTGGAACTCCCAGGTTTTCGCCCAGCGCTGGTAGTAGGCGACGTGGGACTCGACGGTGCGGACCAGCTCGCCGGCGCGACCCTCGGGCCGCAGGGCGGCGTCCACCTGGAAGAACGCCGTGGAGGCCACGCGCATCATCTCCCCGGCGACGCGGGCGCTGACCGGGTCGGCGCGCTCGGCGACGAAGATGACGTCGACGTCGCTGACGTAGTTCAGTTCGCGCGCACCGCATTTGCCCATCGCGATGACCGCCAGCCGCGGCGGCGTGCGATCACCGCACACGGTCAGCTCGGCCATCCGCAGCGCGGCCGCCAGCGCGGCGTCCGCGAGGTCCGACAGGTGGGCGCCCACCACGGTGAACGGCACCACCGGCTCGTCCTCGACCGTCGCGGCCAGGTCGAGCGCGGCCAGGACCAGCAGGCGGTCGCGGTACAGGTTCTGCAACCGCAGCACCGCCGAACCCGGCCCCGCCGACGCGTCGGGGTCGGACTCGTCGACGCATCCGACGAACGTCGCGCACAGCTCCTCGCGGGCGGGCAGTTTGACCTTGCCGCGCAGCAGCTTCCAGGACTGCGGGTTCGCGGCCAGGTGATCACCCAGCGCGAGCGACGAGCCGAGCGCCGCGAACAGCCGGCCGCGCAGGGCACGTTCGCTCAGCAGCGCTGCGCTGAGCTCCTCCCACCCGGTGTCGGGGTTCTCCGCCAGCCGCGCCAGGGCGCGCAGCGCGGCGTCGGCGTCCGGCGCGCGCGACAACGCCCACAGCAGGTCGACGTGGGCCTGGTCGTCGTGGTCGTACCAACCCAGCTGCGTCAGCCGTTCACCCGCGCGCGGATCGACCAACCCGAGCCGGCCCACGCTGGGCAGCTTCGGGCGATGCGTTGCGGGTTTGGTCACGACCACGACCGTAGCGCAACCCGCGCGCCGCTCAGGCCAACTGAGCTACAGAGACAAGTAGGTGCTCAGCTCGTATGGCGTGACCCGGCTGCGGTAGTTGGCCCACTCGGTGCGCTTGTTGCGCAAGAAGAAATCGAAGACGTGCTCACCGAGCGTCTCGGCGACGAGCTCGGAGGACTCCATGGCGCGCAGCGCGCTGTCGAGACTGGTGGGCAGCTCGCGGTAGCCCATCGTGCGGCGCTCCTCGGGGGTCAGGTCCCACACGTTGTCCTCGGCCTGCGGGCCCAGCACGTACCCCTTCTCCACCCCGCGCAGTCCGGCGGCCAACAGCACCGCGAACGCCAGATACGGGTTGCACGCCGAGTCTGGGCTGCGCACCTCGATCCGCCGCGAGGAAGTCTTGTGCGGCGTGTACATCGGCACCCGCACCAGGGCGGAGCGGTTGGCCGCCCCCCACGACGCGGCGGTCGGCGCCTCACCGCCCTGCACCAGCCGCTTGTAGGAGTTGACCCATTGGTTGGTGACCGCGCTGATCTCGGACGCGTGCTCGAGGATCCCGGCGATGAACGACTTGCCGACGTCGGAGAGCTGCAGCGGGTCCTCGGTGCTGTGGAATGCGTTGACGTCGCCCTCGAACAGGCTCATGTGGGTGTGCATGGCCGAACCGGGGTGCTCCGCGAACGGCTTGGGCATGAACGTCGCCCGCGCGCCGTTCTCGATCGCCACCTCCTTGATGACGTAGCGGAACGTCATCACGTTGTCGGCCATCGACAGGGCGTCGGCGAAACGCAGGTCGATCTCCTGCTGGCCGGGCGCGCCCTCGTGGTGGCTGAACTCCACCGAGATGCCCATGAACTCCAGCGCGTCGATCGCGTGCCGACGGAAGTGCGACGCCGAATCGTGCACCGCCTGGTCGAAATAGCCGGCGTTGTCGACGGGGACGGGCACCGACCCGTCGTCCGGCCCGGGCTTGAGCAGGAAGAACTCGATCTCGGGGTGCACGTAGCAGGAGAAACCCAGGTCGTTGGCCTTCTGCAGCTGACGGCGCAGCACGTGCCGCGGGTCCGCCCACGACTGCGACCCGTCCGGCATGGTGATGTCGCAGAACATCCGC
>NZ_JBYCLG010000238.1:0-4398 GCF_057473785.1 Mycobacterium sp. TH-M103 | reverse complement strand
CCCGCGGCACCACCGAGTAGCTGCCGTTCTTCTGGATGTTGGCCAGGAAGTGGTCGTTGGAGTCCTGCAGCGCGGCCTGCTCGCCGGAGAGAATGTGCTCCGAGCCGGTGGAGGCGAGGATGGAGGCGACCACGGGTTTGCAGATGTCGCAACCCTTTCCGCGGCCGTAGCGCTCCAGCAGACCGGAGAACGTGCGAAGCTCGGTGGCCGAGATGATCTCGAAGAGCTCCGCCCGCGACTGGTCGAAGTGCTCGCACAGCGCCTTGGACTGCTCGACACCCTCGGCCTCCAGCAGCTGCTTGAGCAACGGCACGCACGAGCCGCACGAGGTGCCGGCCGCCGTGCACGACTTGAGCGCCGCGACGTCGGCGCAGCCGTCGGAAATCGCACACTTCAGGTCGCCCTTGGTGACGTTGTTGCAGGAGCAGATCTGCGCCGAGTCCGGCAGCGCCCCGACGCCCAGAGCCGAAGCGCCACCGCCGGATTGGGCGGGCGCGATCAGCGCCAGCGGGTCGCCGGGCAGCTCGCTGCCCACCATCGGACGTAGCACCCCGTAGGACGAGGCGTCGCCCACCAGCACCCCGCCGAGCAGTGTCTTGGCGTCATCGGAGAGCACCAGCTTGGCGTAGGTCCGCTTGACGGCGTCGTTGACGGCGACCTCGAGGCAGTTCTCCGCGGCGCCCATCGCGTCGCCGAAGCTGGCGACGTCGACGCCCAGCAGCTTGAGTTTGGTGGACATGTCCGCCTCGCCGAATTCCGCGGATCCGCCCAGCAGCCGGTCCGCCACCACCTCGGCGGAGGTGTAGCCGGGGCCCACCAGCCCGTAGCACCGGCCCCCGATCGCGGCGACCTCGCCCACCGCATAGATGTCGGGATCGCTTGTCTGGCAAGACAAATCGGTGAGGACGCCGCCCCGCTCGGCGAGCGTCAGACCCGCGGCCGCCGCCAGCTCGTCCCGGGGCCGGATGCCGGCCGCGAAGATCACCAGGCCCGCGTCGATGATGTCGCCGTCCGTCAGGCGCACCCGCACCGAGTTCCCCGCGGATTCGATCGACTCGGTGCCGGTGCCGACGTGCACCGAGATCCCCAGTTCGCCGACCATCCTGGCGAGCAGCGCACCCCCGGCCTCGTCGATCTGCTGGGCCATCAGACGCGGCATCATCTCGACGACGTGGGTCTCTAACCCGAACTGGCGCAGCGCATTAGCGGCCTCGAGCCCCAGCAGGCCGCCGCCTACGACCACCCCCGCGCGGGCGTGGCCCGCCTCGATCGTGCGCTGTGCGCCGGCGCGGATGGCGTCGAGGTCGTCGAGGGTGCGGTAGACGTGGCACGCGGGCAGGTCGTGGCCGGGCACGGGCGGAACGAACGCGTACGACCCGGTGGCCAGCACCAGCTTGTCGTAGGCGTGCCGTTGCCCGTCGGCGGTCACCACCGATTTGCCCGCCGGGTCGATGTCGACGACGCGGGCGTTCAGCAGCAGCCGAACCCACTGATCGCCGGCGTAGTCGTTACCTGGCAGCGCCAGCAGGTTGCGGTCCCAGCTCTCGGTGTAGGAGGTCAGCCCCACGCGGTCATAGGCCGCGTCGGACTCCTCGGCGAGCACGGTGACGCGCCACGCGCCTTCGCTGTCGCGGGCGCGGAGCGCCTCGACGAACCGATGGCCAACCATGCCATGCCCCACCACGACAATGTGACGCACCGCACAGTTCGCGCGCGAAATCCTTTCAGCGGACACGGATTTGAGCCTACCGGCGGCCGATTAAGGGCCCATCGCCCCGCATTACGCATAGATCACGGATCGCTCACACGGATACACACAGCCAGTGAGACAGTTCGCTCACGGCGAAACCGCAGGTGGAACTTTAGCGTGGTCGACTCATGTTCATAGTGGTAGCCGGCAGCCACCGCGCCGGTCACAGCCAACTCACAAGGAAGCGTAAGGAGATGCCAATGAGCAACCTCGCATTGTGGTCGCGACCGGCGTGGGACACCGATCGGTGGTTCCGCGACTTCTTCGGGCCCGCCGCGGCAACGGACTGGTACAAGCCCGCGAAGGAGCCGACGGACGGCGGTTTCCGGCCGGCGGCCGAGATCGTCAAGGACGGCGACGACGCGGTGGTCCGCGTCGAACTGCCCGGTGTCGACGTCGAGAAGGACGTCAACGTCGAGGTCGAGCGCGGCCGCCTGGTGATCCACGGAGAACACCGCGACGAGCGCGCGGACGAGCAGGAGGGCCGCACCTTGCGTGAGATTCGTTACGGTGCGTTCCGCCGCACGTTCCAGCTGCCCGCCCACGTCACCAGCGAGGCCGTCTCGGCTTCGTACGACGCCGGCGTGCTGACGGTGCGAGTCGCCGGCGCCTACACCGGAACCCAACCGCAGCGCATCGCGATCGCCAAGTAACACCCGGACGAATCCGGCGGGGCAGGGTCGGCTCCGCCGGGTCCACCGGGCTATGGCCTCCTGGCACCCGGGGCGTAGTGTGATCCACAACACCGCCTGACCTAGGGAGATTCGTTGACGAGCGCGACCGGCGCCACCGAACTCGCCGAACTGCGCGACCTCATCGGCGGCCTGCGACGCTGCGTGGGCTCCCTGAAGGCGCGATACGGCGACAGCCCGGCGCTGCGCCGCATCGTCATCGACGCCGACCGGATCCTGACCGACGTCGACCTGCTCGATACCGACGTGTCGGAACTGGACCTGGCGCGCGTGACGGTGCCGCAGCCCGGCGAAAAGATCGCCATCCCCGACACCCCGTACGACAGCGAGTTCTGGCGCGACGTCGACGACGAGGGTGTCGGGGGCCACAGTAGGTACTGACAACCGAAACCCCCTGCAAACCAGGGGGTGCTCGCTGTGTACCCTTCGACCAACAGCCCGTTCGAAGAGGAACACAGATGAGCGCACCCACGGCGAACCGTCCTGCGTCAGGTGTCTTTTCACCCACGCGCGCCCGCATCCCGCAACGGACCCTACGCACCGACCGCTGGTGGATGTCGCCGTTGCGCATCGACCTGGGCTTCGCCGCCTTCGTCATCTACGCGACGGTGCGGGCGTTCCTCCAGAACAACTATTTCGTCCCGAAGTATCACTACCTGACGCCGTTCTACTCACCGTGCGTCAGCACCGGGTGCGCGAAGGAAGCCAGCGAATTCTGGCCGCAGGTCCTGCCGGACGTGTGGTGGCTGCCCTACGCGGCGCTGACACTGCCGTTCCTGCTGCTGTTCCGGCTGACCTGCTACTACTACCGCGGCGCCTACTACCGCACGGTGTGGCAGTCGCCCAGCGCCTGCGCGGTGGCCGAGCCACGCGTCCACTACACCGGCGAGACCAGGCTGCCGCTGATCATCCAGAACAGCCACCGGTACTTCTTCTACGTCGCCGCGATCATCTCGGTGATCAACAGCTACGACGCGATCGTCGCGTTCCACTCCGAGGACGGGCCAGGCGGGTTCGGATTCGGGCTGGGGAACCTGATCCTGGTCGGCAACGTGATCATGTTGTGGGTCTACACACTGTCCTGCCACTCGTGCCGGCACGTGACCGGCGGGCGGCTCAAGCACTTCTCCAAGCACCCTGTCCGGTACTGGATCTGGACCCAGGTCAGCAGGCTCAACACGCGGCACAAGCTGTACGCCTGGGTGACGCTGGGCACCCTGATGCTCACCGACTTCTACATCGCGCTGGTGGCCAGCGGCACTATCCCTGACCCGAGATTTGTTGGCTGAAAAGCCATTTCAGGAAAACCAGAAAAGGCTGAGTGAGGTTCCATGGTTGAGGTCGAACGGCACTCCTACGACGTCATCGTCATCGGTGCCGGCGGCTCCGGGTTGCGGGCGGTCATCGAAGCACGCGAGCGCGGCCTGAAGGTCGCGGTGGTGTGCAAGTCCCTGTTCGGCAAGGCCCACACGGTGATGGCCGAGGGCGGCTGCGCGGCCTCGATGGGCAACGCCAACCCGAAGGACAACTGGAAGACCCACTTCGGCGACACCATGCGCGGTGGGAAGTTCCTCAACAACTGGCGCATGGCCGAGCTGCACGCCAAGGAGGCCCCGGACCGCGTCTGGGAGCTGGAGACCTACGGCGCGCTGTTCGACCGTACCCCGGACGGCAAGATCAGCCAGCGCAACTTCGGCGGGCACACCTACCCGCGGCTGGCGCACGTCGGCGACCGCACCGGCCTGGAGCTGATCCGCACGCTGCAGCAGAAGATCGTCTCGCTGCAGCAGGAGGACTACGCCGAGCTCGGCGACTACGAGGCGAGAATCAAGGTCTTCGCCGAATGCACGATCACCGAGCTGCTCAAGGACGGCGACCGGATCGCCGGCGCGTTCGGCTACTGGCGCGAGAGCGGCCGCTTCATCGTGTTCGAGGCCCCCGCGATCGTCATGGCCA
>NZ_JBYCLG010000237.1:0-4164 GCF_057473785.1 Mycobacterium sp. TH-M103 | reverse complement strand
GAGGCTCGCTCCCCCGCCGGTTCAGCCGGCGGGCACCAGATCGGCGGCCACCGACGGCCAGGCCAGCAGTCCGCTGCGGAACGTTTCGGTATGGCCGATCGAGCCGTGCGGGACGGCCGCCGCGGCCAGCGCCTGGGACTTGAAGATCTGGGCGGCCATGCTCAGGCGGTGCTGAACCAGGCCCACGCTCTCGTCGAGCTCGGCCGGCCAGTCCTCCCCCCACAAAGTGACCTCGGTGACGCCGTGGTCGAGGGCCTGCAACACGCCCTGGCGCACCCGGGCGTCGCACCCGAACAGATCCGCCGCGGCCGCCAGGGCCTGCGGACGCGGACGGGATTCCATCGTCGCCAAGACGTCCTCCAGGTCGAGCACCCGCGCACCGAGGATCTGCAGCGGCCGGGGGTCGGGGTGATCGGCGACCAGCACCGTAACGTCCCATCCCGCCATTGCGCGGTCGAAGAGCCAGCCGCCGGCGAACCCGACCACGTCGACGACGCCGGTGGCCACCACGTCGAGCCGGTACCTCATGTCGTCGCGCTCGTCTCGCCCGTTGCCGGGGGCGCGAAGTCCCTCGCCAACGTCTCGGCGTACTGCTTGAACACCTCGGTGAGCGGTATTGAAGGGTCGAGCAACCATGTGGTTTCCATTCCGTGGACGAAGGCGAGAATCTCCACTGCCTTGATGGCGGGGTCTATGTCCGTGCGGTAGCGGCCGTCGGCCTGACCGCCGCGGATGAGGTCGGCGACGATGTCGACCGCGGCCCGGTGCCTGGCCAGCATGCGGTCGTGCAGCGGGGCTTCGGGAAGGATGTTCTCCACCAGGAGCACCGTGAACGTGCCCACCAGTTCGGGCGCGCGGTGGAAGCGGTCGGCGACCTGGGCGATCTGGGCGAGCAGGTCGCCGGTCCGGTCGGCGTGCACCTCGTCGTCGAGGTCGCGCGCGTCGAGCACCGCGTGCAGCAACTGCTCCTTGGATTCGAAGTGGTGCAGCAGCCCTGCGGGGGTCACCCCGGCTTCGCCGGCTATCTGGGCCAGCGTCGTATTGCGCCAGCCGTTGCGGATGAGCAGGCGCTGGGCGACCTCGAGGATCCGCTGCTTGCGGTCCTCGCCCTTGGCGAGGAGCGTGTCGTACCGCCGCGTGTCGGGCACCGAATTCGTCCGTCCGCCGGATGAACAACCTAGTGAACACACAGTAGGTTGGTTTGGCGACTGTGACAAGGGTCTCACATGAGCTGTTTTTCGGCGGTTGTCGCGCCCCGCTAACCGACGAGTTCCACGAGGGTCGCGTTGGCCGTGCCGCCCCCCTCGCACATGGTCTGCAGGCCGTAGCGGATCCCGTTGTCTCGCATGTGGTGCGCCATGCGCGTCATCAGCACCGCACCGGAGGCGCCCAGCGGATGCCCGAGGGCGATGGCGCCGCCCAGCGGGTTGACCAGGCCCGCGTCGGCGCCCGTCTCGGCCAGCCACGCCAGCGGGACCGGCGCGAAGGCCTCGTTCACCTCGAACACGCCCACCTCCGACAGCGCAACGCCGGCCTTCTTCAGCACCTTCTCGGTCGCCGGGATGGGACCGGTGAGCATGAGCACCGGATCCGCGCCGGTGACCGCGCCCGCGCGGTAGCGCACAATCGGCGTCAGCCCCAGTTCGAGCGCCATCTGCGAGGTGGTCACCAGCAGCGCGGCGGCCCCGTCGGAGATCTGCGAGGAGTTGCCCGCGTGGATGACCCCGTCCTCGACGAATGCCGGCTTGAGCGTGCCCAGCTTCTCGACGCTGGTCCCGCGCCGAATGCCCTCGTCCGCGGTGACGACGGCCCCGTCCTCGGTGAAGACCGGCACGATCTGGTCGGTGAAGGCGCCGCGGTCCTGGGCCGCGGCGGCCCGCTCGTGGGACAGGGCCGAGTATTCGTCGAGCCGCGTGCGGGACAGGCCCCACTTCTTGGCGATCATCTCCGCGGACAGGCCCTGGTTGAAGGAGAAGTCGTCATAGCGGGCCAGGACTTTGGGGCCGTACGGCATCCCCGTCGCCCGGGCCGCCCCCAGCGGGACCCGGCTCATCACCTCGACGCCGCCGGCCACCACGACATCCTGCTGGCCGGACATCACTGCCTGGACCGCGAAGTCCAGGGCCTGCTGGCTGGAACCACACGCGCGGTTGACCGTCGTCCCGGGGATGGTTTCCGGCCACCCGGCGGCCAGCACCGCGTAGCGGCCGATGTTGCTGGACTGGTCGCCGACCTGCGACACGCATCCCCAGATCACGTCGTCGACGATCTCCGGGCCGACGCCGGTACGTTCCAGCAGTTCGTTGAGGACGACCGCGGACAGGTCGGCGGCGTGCAGGCCCGACAACCCGCCGTTGCGCTTCCCGACTGGCGTGCGTACCGCTTCGACGATGACCGTTTCACGCATGTTCACTCCGATTGCTCCGATTTCTTCAGCGCCCACTGACCAGTAAACGACGGCTCCCGCCGCTCGGCGAAGGCGGCATAGGCGGCGGGCACGTCCACGGTGGCGAAGTTGACGATCTGAGCGCGGGCCTCGTTGGCCAGCGCGTCGCGCATGGTGCGGTCGGCGCCCTCGTTGAGCAGGGCCTTGGTCTGGGCCAGTGCGACGGGCGGGCCGGCCGCCAGCCGCCCGGTCAGGTCCTCGACGAACGCGTCGATCTCGGCGGAGGGCACCACCCAGGTCACCAGGTTCAGGTCGTGCGCCTCGGCGGCGCCGATCGTCTCGGCGAGCAGCGCCAGCCGCTTGGCCTGCTGCAGGCCGACCAGTCTGGGCAACAGCCACGAACCCCCGAGGTCGATCGACAGGCCGCGCTTGGAGAAGATCTGGCAAAACGTCGATTCCGGCGTCGCCACCACCAGGTCGCAGCCCAGCGCCAGGTTCCAGCCCGCGCCGACGGCGACGCCGGTCACCTTGGCGACCGTGGGAACCGGCAGCTCGTGCAGCGCCAGCGCCACATCGGTCAGGCGCTGCAGCTTGTCGCGGGGGTGGACGTCGTCGCGAACGGAGATGTCGGCGCCGGAACAGAAGCTGCCGCCGGCGCCGGTGAGCACCAGTGCGCGCACGCCGCGGTCCCTGCCTGCCGCGTCGAGCGCGTCGCGCAGCGCGACCCACAACTCGGGGTCGATCGCGTTCTTGCGGTGCGGACGGTTCAGCGTCAACGTGCGCACGCCGCCGCGATCCGCCGACAGCAGAACAGGATCCGTCATCTATGGGTCAATAGCTCCGCGGCAGCTTCAACACGTTGGCCCCCAGGAAGTTCAGGATCATCTCCTGGCTGACCGGCGCGATCTTCATCAGCCGGGCCTCACGGAAGTAGCGGGCGATGTGATACTCCTCGGAATAGCCCATGCCGCCGTGGGTCTGCAACGCGCGGTCGGCGGCGGTGAAGCCGGCGTCGGCGCACAAATATTTCGCGGTATTCGCCTCGCGGCCACAGGGTTTCCCGTTGTCGTAGAGCCACGTGGCCTTGCGCAACATCAGCTCGGCGGCGTCGAGGCGGGCCAGCGAGTCGGCGAGCGGGAACTGCAGACCCTGGTTCATCCCGATGGGCCGGCCGAAGACCTCGCGCTCGTTGCCGTACTTCACCGCTTTGGCGAGCGCCACCCGGCCGATGCCGAGGGCCTCGGCCGCGATCAGCATCCGTTCCGGGTTGAGGCCGTCGAGGATGTACTTGAAGCCCTTCCCCTCCTCGCCGACTCGGTCCTCGACCGGCACTTCGAGGTTGTCGATGAACAACTCGTTGGAGCTGACAGCGTTGCGGCCCATCTTGCGGATCGGGCGGATATCGACGCGGCTGCGGTCGAGGTCGGTCAGGAACAGCGTCATGCCGTCGGTCTTCTTGACGACTTCGTCGTAACTCTGGGTGCGCGTCAGCAACAGGATCTTCTCAGACTCCATGGCTTTGGAGATCCAGACCTTGCGGCCGTTGACGATGTAGCGGTCACCGTCGCGCTTGGCGAACGTGGTGATGCGCGACGTGTCGAGCCCGGCACCCGGTTCGGTCACCCCGAAGCAGACATGGGTTTCACCGGTCGCGACGCGCGGCAGCGTGCGCGCCTTGAGCTCGTCGGAGCCGTGCACCACCACCGGTTGCATCCCGAAGATCGACAGGTGGATCGAACTGGCCGCGTTCATGGCGCCGCCGGATTTGGCGACCTCCT
>NZ_JBYCLG010000236.1:0-30211 GCF_057473785.1 Mycobacterium sp. TH-M103 | reverse complement strand
CACCGGCGGATCCCGGCACCCAGACGAACGGGAGGCCCGCCGCTGCGTTCGCCGCGTCCAGCGACGCATTGATCGTCGCCACATTCGCCGCCGCCGCAGTCAGCGCGTCTGGCTGGACGAACACATACGACATTGCTGACCTCCGGGGACCGCTGTGGGGTAAGACGCCCCCGCACCACGGTCACGATTACGAGCGTTAAGGAATCTATCTCGTTGCACACATGTATATCTGCGTTTTCCGGTAAACGCAGGTGCGGCCGCCGCGCCGCGACCCGTGATTCACGCGGGCTGTGGACCTAGAGCGATACGACGCTGCCGGGGCCGCCGGCGGTTCCGCCGGTCCCGCCCGCCGCGCCACCACTCCCGACGAAGGCAGTGGCCGGATTGGCCGCGTAGACGTTGCCGCCGGTGCCGCCGTTACCGCCGGTGACGCCGGTGCCGCCGACTCCACCGGTGCCTCCGTAGGCGGTTCCGCTCGCCAACAGGTTGAACGCGGTCCCGCCCGTCCCGCCGGTGCCACCGGTGGTCGCCCCGACGCCGCCCGTACCGCCGGCGCCGCCGTAGGCGGTTCCCCAGTCGGTAGGGAGGTACTTCAGCAGGCCGCCGAAGTTGTCGACGGCGACGTTGTAGGGCCCCATCATCGCGGTGCCGCCATGGCCGCCCATACCGCCGGCGCCGACCGTGCCGGCGCCGCCCACTCCGCCGGCGCCGCCGGTGGCGGTTCCCCACCCCAGGTTGAACGCAAGGCCGCCTTCGCCGCCGGCACCGCCGGTGGCGCCGCTGCCGCCGGCCCCGCCGATACCGCCGAGCTCAAAGCCGGCCCCGCCGGCTCCACCGGCGCCGCCCGTGCCGGTGACGCTGTCACCACCGGCCCCGCCGGTCGCTCCGGTCGGAACGCTGAAGCCCAGATCCGTGCTCCCGACCAGGCCCGTGTAGCCGCCGGCCCCGCCGGTGCCGCCGGTAGCGTCAGTTGCGCTCCCGCCGGCCCCACCAACACCACCGGTACCCCCGAAAAGTCCAGAGGACCCGCCGTTCCCGCCGTTCCCGCCGTTCACTCCGGAGATGGTGGAGTTCCAGCCGGCTCCGCCGGCCCCGCCATCGCCCAACCACACAGAAGACCCACCGTTGCCACCAGTCCCAGGGGCCACAGTGAGTGAGCCGGGGCCGCCCGTCCCACCGGCGCCGCCGATGCCGATGAGCCCGGCCTGCCCGCCGTTGCCGCCGTTGACGCCGGTAACCGTCGAGTTCCATCCGTTGCCGCCGTTGCCGATCAGCAAGCCGCCGTTTTGGCCGTTGGGGTTGGACTGCGACGTCCCGTTGGCGCCGTTATAGAACAGCGGCTGCCCGATCAACTTGTCGCTGGTCTGATTCAACTGGTACATCACCGTCGCCAGCGCATTCGTCATGGGCGGCGGTGAGGACCCGGAGGCCACAGCCACCGCATTCTCCAGAATCTGAAACGGTGATTGATACGTCGACGCGGCGGACGTGAACGCGCTTTGCGCCCCGGCCAACGGCGACACGTTGGTCGCCTCCGCGGCCGCATAGGCGCCGCTCGACCCGGTCAAGGCCTGCACGATCTGGGCATGCAGCGCCGCCGCCTGAACGCTGAGCGCCTGAAACTGCCTGCCGACACCGGAGAACACCGACGCGACCGCCGCCGACACCTCGTCACCAGCGGCGGCCGCCACCGCGGTGGTCGATGCGGCGGCCGAGGCATGCGCGGCGTTGAGCGACGATCCGATCGCCGCAACATCCGTCGCCGCCGCCGCCAGCGTGCTCGGCGCCACGATCACATACGACATTGCTGACCTCCACAGACCGTGGCGGAGCGGCCCACCCCCGCACCACGGTCACCAGTACCACCGGGGTGAAAACCTATCCTGTTGCACATCTGTATATCTGTATTTTGGCAAAAGTCCTCGGCGGCGGGCGCGCTCGGACACCGCTGGCGGCAAAGTGGCGTGCGCCGAATCCGCCCGACAGCCGAGTGCCGGCGGAAGGGGGCGGCGACGGTCGTCGCGGCCGGCCCTTGACAGCCCGCGTTTGCGTGGCGCCCGCGCTCGACATGGCTTTCGACAATGTGCCGGCCATGCGGGCATTCGCTGTCGGCCTCACCACCACATCGCCCGCGCCCGAGGGCATGCCACAGCCGGCCGGTGCCGTGATATTCGGCGGTGTAGGGCAAACATTTTAATGGGCGCATGTTCAATAAGAGGGCGCTGCGGAATGAAATGGTAATAAGGGGGTAATTGCACGTTTCGTTTCGTATCGGAGAATTCCGGGTACTGGCCCGGGGCAAGCGCGAGGCGGGGAGCCGGGCATGAGCCTGTCACGGCGCCTGATTTGGGGGAACGATGAACGAGAGCGAATTTCACGTGGCCGTCGGCGAGGCGGCGCAGGATGCGGTTTGGCAGACGCAGCACCCGCTCACCTACGACATGGCAGACGATGACCCGCGCCGGGCGCAATACCTGCGGGAGTACCAGGAATCGGTCGGTCGCCAGGTGCTTGCGGCGATAAAGACCCTGAGGCCTCGCACATCGATCTAGAGGCAAGCTCCGCTCCTCGTCGAGGCGACGAGGGAGACGCCAGCCCCTGTCGGGCCGGTCGACCCAATGAGATGCGAGCTTTGCCCAGCAAGTGGCCGAGCCGCCGATCCACCTCTCGGAAGAGCCGGCTGAAGCGCGCGAAAACTGTTGAAAAACAACGCCAAAGACTTTCGGTGTTCGCAATCGACCGGGGTCCGGCGGCCGACAGGCCCACACGTTTGCCGTGTAACGGGCGGTGAGGCGGTCGCGTTCGCCGGGAAAAAGTTGCGCCGACCGCGTGACTTTTCTACCTACTACAGAGTAACTTCTATCCTTACTGTGAAGTAAGAAAGCATGCCGTGAGGGAACACATGCAAGCCCGAGTTGCCACAAGGAGGGTGGAGCCTTCACCGCGCACACGTCCGTCCAATCGTCGGCGAATCAGGCTGCCCTCCAGCCCCCGCGGGCGCACCGGCAACACTCACCCGGCACTCGAACGGTGCCGTAAATGGATTCATGTGTAGGCGTGCGCCCATTTATTTCATAGCCGTAAACCGAATAGCGAAAACAACAAATACGGGAGCTCGATGAGAGGATGGCTGCTCAACCGCGTTTCGTGTCTGAAATTGACGGTGGCCCGTGGCGGCGCGCAATCGGGGGAACGATGAACAGGGACGAGGATTTTGAAGTAGCCGTGGGCGAAGCGGCGCAGGATGCGGTTTGGGGAACGGAACATCCCCTCACCCACCACCTGGAAGAGTCCGACCCGCGCCGGGCGAAATACCTGCGTGAGTACCAACGGTCGGTCGGTAACCGAGTGCTTGCGGCTATCGAGGCCCTCAGACCCTCCGGCTACCAAAAGTATTGGTAAGGACCCGCGCCGGCAGCCACCGCCCTCGGAACACGCGCGTCGACGCCAAAGCCCTCGTGGTGACACCGGCGCCGAGAGTCGGCATGGCGATCACCGATCCGAACAATTGCTGCCCGGCGCGCGGCAAATGACCCATTCGCCCCATTTTCCCGGTAGGCGACGGTAGTTTCAGACGGTAGTTTCAGTCGTGCGCCGCCGCGGTGAGCGCTTGGCGATCGATCCAGCACTGGCACGCAGGGAGTGCCGGCTTTTAGCCGCCGCGATGTGCGCTGTGGGCGTGGGCACCGGACGGACGAAGGAGGATCGGTGAAAACCATTCCTAAGTTGTTGGTGTTCGGTCTTGTCGAATTTGTCGCGTTCGGCTTGCTGTTGTTCGTCCCGGCGGGGACATTCCATTACTGGCAAGCATGGGTCTTTTTGGTGGTCGTCGCCGTTTCGGCGTGGACCCCCGCGATCTACTTGCTGCGCACCAACCCCGTCGCGCTTCAGGCGCGGATGCGCGGGGGCCCGGCAGCGGAGAGTCGAATGGCGCAGAAGGTCGTCATCGCCGGCCTGTATTTGTCGCTGGCGGCGATGGTCGTGGTCAGCACCCTCGACCATCGCTTCGGCTGGTCGCCGGTGCCGACGGCAATCTGCTTGGTCGGGGACGTCGTGGTCGCCGTCGGACTGGGCGTGGTGGGGATGGTGGTCATCCAGAACAGCTATGCGGCCGCAACCGTCCGGGTCGAGGAGGGCCAGACGGTCGTCTCGACCGGTCTGTACGGGCTGGTGCGGCACCCCATGTACACCGGCAACGTGATCATGATGGTCGGCATCCCGCTTGCGCTCGGTTCTTACTGGGGGCTCGTCTTCGTCGTTCCGGGCGTCTTGGTGCTCGCCTGGCGCATCCGCGACGAGGAGAAGCTGCTGCGAACGGAGCTGGCCGGGTACCGCGAGTACACCCAGAAGGTTCGCCATCGCCTGGTGCCGTCCATGTGGTGACGGCCGACGCCCGGGTCCGTGGTCCGAGCAGATCTCAGAGATCGATGACCGGGCTCACCGCGGGAACTTCTTCGACCGCGCTGACATCCCCGCTCAACCACCGACTCAGGTGCCCGACGGACGGCGCCTCGAACAGGGTCCGCACCGGGAGGTCGGTGTCGAGCGCCGCGTTGATCGCGGCGATCGCCCGCATCGCGGAAATCGAATCCCCGCCCAGGTCGAAAAACGACTCATCGGTGCCGACGCGGTCCAAACCCAGCACGTGGGCATAGATCCCTGCCAGGATCTGCTCGACCAGGGTGGCCGGCGCGCGGTAACCACCACCGTTGTGGTGGATCCCGGATTCCGCTAGTGCCGCGGCCGCCGGCTGGGCCGCTGTCGACCCGTTGCCGTTCCCGTTCGTGCGGGCGTGCCTGCCGCCGGCTTCCACCTCCATCGACGGCAGCGGCCGCGCCGGGTCGTCGGTCATGGCCACCAGCACCTGCTCGAATCGCTCGATCAGGGCTGCGATGCCGGCGGCGTCGAACACGTCCGCGCGGTATTGGACGTGAAGCTCCAGTTCGCGGCCCGGCAGGGCCTGGACCGTCAGTGGGTAGTGGTAGTAGTCGCGGTTGGTCATCGCGGTGATGGCCAGCCCGTCCTCGCTCGACAACGCGGCGGCGTCGGTGGGGTAGTTCTCGTAGACGAAGACGGTGTCGAACAGTTTGTGGTGACCGCTGACGCGGTGAATCTCGCTGAGCCCCAGGTGCTGGTGCTCGAATGTCTGGTTGTAGGCGCTTTGCAGCTGGTCGAGCAGATCGGCGGTGGTGGTGGCCGGCGTGACGCTCGCCCGCACCGGCACGGTGTTGATCAACAGGCCCACCATAGAGTCCGCTCCGCTCACGTCGGCGGGCCGCCCCGAGACCACGGCGCCGAAGGCGACGTCGTGCCGGCCGGTCATCCACATCAGCAGCTGCGCCCAGGCGCCCTGCAGCACGGTGCTGACGGTGGTGTGGCGCGAGCGCGCCAGTTCGTTGACGGCCCGGGTGGTCTGCTCGGGGACCCGGAACGAGGCAACGCCTCGCCGCCCCAGCCCGAAACGGTCCGCCGGGCCGACCAGCGTGGGGGTGTCGAAGCCGGCGAGCATCTCACGCCACACCGCGCGGGCGGCGGCGCGGTCCCGGCCGGCCAGCCAGGTGAGATACCTGCGATAGGGCGCAGCCGCGGGAAGCCACTGCCCGTAGTAGCCGGCGAACAACTCCCCCAGCAGTATCGGCAGCGACCAGCCGTCCAGCACGATGTGGTGATTCGTCAGCACGAACCGGTGTTGATCTGCCGCGGTCCGGATCAACACCGCTCGGAATGCCGGCTGGTCTGCCAGGTCGTAGACCGCGGCGCGTTCGGCGGCGCACATCTGCTGGATCTGCTGCTCGACATCGGATCCGTTCGAGCCGTCGACGACGATGTATTGCCAGGGCACCACCGGATCGGCGGGGATGATCTGCACCGGTTCGTCGAACTGCGTGCAGAACCGGGCCACCAGGTTCGGATGCCGGTTGACCACCGTCTGCACGGCGGTGCGCAGGCGGTGCTGATCGAGCCGGCCGCTCAAGGCGATATCGAGTTGCACCGCATACACGTGGTCGCCACCGCGCGCGGTGCCGGCATGGAACAGCAGCCCCCGCTGCAAGGGGGTCAGCGGCAGCACGTCGGCGATGCGATAGCGCCGCGCGAGCTCGTCGATCTGCTGCTGGCTCAGGCGGGCGGGCAGAACGTCCGAGGGCGTCAACCCGCCTCCGCCGCCGCGGACATGCGCGCAGATTCCGGCCAGGGCCTCGAACCACAACCGGCTCAACTGGCCGACCTGCGCGTGGTCCAGGGCCGAGCGCGCCCACATCCAGCCGGCGCGCAACTGCGGCCCCGCGTCGGTGTCCACCGTGCCCGCGTTGAGCTCGACCGTGTGCATCAGCGGCATCGGGACGGCCGCGGCGATGCCGGCAACCGACCCGCTGTCCCGCGAAATCTGCCACACGTCACTGGACACCTCGGCCGCCGCACCCAGGCGGCCCAGATAGTTGAACCCGATCGGCGGATCGGACCCACCCAAATCGACATCGGGATTCAGGTAGCGCAGCAGGCCGTAGGTCAGACCGTCCGGCAGCGCCCGGAGTTGCTCCTTGGCGTCTTTGATCACCGCCCCCAACGCGGCATCGCCGGCCACCACCTGCGCCCAGTCCAGCCCACCCACGTTCAAGGCCACCGGGTATTTCGCGGTGAACCAACCCACCGTGCGCGACAGGTCCACGTGTTCTTTCGAGGCGGCGAAGTGCTCGTCGCGACCGTGGCCCTCCACGTCGATACCGACAGGCCCGCCGGTGCCCACGAACTCGGCCACCGCGACCGCGAAGGCGATCAGCAGAATGTCGTGTATTCCGGCGTGGAACGCCGCCGGCACCTCACCGAGCAGCATGCGCGTGGTCTCGGTGTCCAGATCCACCGACAAGTTCCCGGCGGCGGCGAACGTATCCACCGCGGGGCACACCGCCGGCAGCGCCGCCGGGCTCGCCGCCACCTGCCGCCAGGTGTGCGCCTGCTCCACGACTTCCGGGTCGCATGCGTGCTCGGCCAGCAGCGACGCCCACCGCGCGAACGACGTCCCGCCCGCCGGCAACACCACCTGCTGGCCCGCGCGGAGCTGGGCCCAGGCCAGGTTGAGGTCCTCCAGCAGGATCCGCCACGACACGCCGTCGACGGCCAGGTGGTGAACGATCAGCAGCAACTGACCCGTGGAGGCCACCCACAGCCCGCTCAGCATCACCCCGGCCGCCGGGTTCAACCGCGACCGCGCCTCGACCACCGCCGCATCGGTCAACGCCTCGACCGCCTGCAGGCACCCGCGGGCGTCCACCGAGCCTGCCTCCGGCACGGTCAACGACCAGCCCCCGGCGTCCTCGTCGACGCGCAGGCGCAGCATCGCGTGCCGATCCAGCACGGCCTGCAACAGCGCCACCACATCGTGCTCGGTCACCCCAGCGGGAGCTTGCACCAGCACCGTCTGGTTGAACTGGTCGACCGGGCCGTCGACGCCGTGCAGCCAGCACATGATCGGGGTGGCCACCACGGATCCCATGCCCTCGTCGATCACATGGGCGTCGTCGTCGGCGACCCCGGCCACCCGGGCCAGCCGGGCCACGGTCTGCTCGACGAAGATGTCACGCGGCCGGCACACCACACCGGCCGCGCGCGCCCGCGCGACCACCTGCATCGACAGGATGCTGTCCCCGCCCAGCTCGAAGAACGACTCGTCAACCCCGACCCGCTCGAGCCCCAGCACCTGGGCGTAGATGCCGGCCAGGATCTCCTCCACCGCACTGGCGGGGGCGCGGTAGTGGTCGACGTCCTGGTACTCCGGCGCCGGCAGGGCGCGGGTGTCGAGTTTGCCGTTGACGGTCAGCGGCAGCGCATCGATGACCACCACCGCGGCCGGCACCATGTAGGCGGGCAGCCGCTCGGCCAGCACGGCACGCGCGCTGACCGGCTCGACGGCCCCGGTCACATAGCCCACCAGACGCTTGTCCCCGGGGCGGTCCTCGCGGGCGATCACCACCGCCTGCTGCACGCCCTCCAGGCAGGCCAACGCCGCCTGCACCTCACCGAGCTCGATGCGGTACCCGCGGATCTTGACCTGCTCGTCGGCGCGCCCCACATACCGCAGCTGCCCGTCGGCGCCCCACCACATCAGGTCCCCGGTGCGGTACATGCGCGCCCCGGGCTCCCCGAACGGGCACGCCACGAACCGCGTCGCAGTCAGGCCGGCCCGGCCCACATAGCCGTTCGCCACGCCCGCCCCGGCCACGTACAACTCCCCCACCACGCCGACCGGCACCTGCCGCAGATGCCCATCGAGGACGAAGAAGCCCAGATGGGCCAGCGGCACCCCGATGGGGCTCACCGTGCTGTCGACATCGGTGGCCAGAATCTCCCGGAACGAGGCGTGCACCGTCGTCTCGGTGATCCCGTACATGTTGATCAGCCGCGGCGATTGCGGATGCTTGTGCAACCATGCCGCAAGGCGCTGGGGCTCGAGGGCTTCACCGCCGAACACCACGGCCTGCAGGGACAGCCGCTCTGCCGAGTCGGGTTGTGCCGCATCGGCGGTCTGTAACGCATAGAACGCCGACGGGGTCTGGCTCAACACGCCGACGCGTTCGGCGACCAGCAGGGCGTGCAGGTCGTCCGGCGAGCGCACCACCGCATCCGGCACCACGACCACCCGGCCGCCGTAGAGCAGCGCGCCCCAGATCTCCCACACCGAGAAGTCGAACGCCAACGAATGGCACTGCGACCACACCCGACCCGTCAACCCGAGGTCGCCGTCGAGGGTCTCCAGCAACTGGGTCACGTTGCGGTGCGGGATCGCCACCCCCTTGGGCCTGCCGGTGGTGCCGGAGGTGTAGATGAGGTAGGCGACGTCGTCGGGAGCCGGTCCGGGCGGTGCGGTGCAGGGTTGGCTGTCGACGGCAGGGTCGTCGACGTCGATCACCATCAGTTCACGTCCGCCGAGCCGATCCAGAAGCCCGGTGGTGGTGATCGCGGCGACCGGCGCGGCATCGCCGAGGACGAACTCCATCCGGGCCGCCGGCACCGACGGGTCGACCGGCACATAGGCGGCCCCGGTCTTGGCCACCGCGAGCATCGCCACGATCGCCTGCGCCGAACGCGGCAACAGCAGCGCCACCCGCTGCCCCGGCTCCACCCCCTGACCGGCCAGCAGCTGCGCCAACCGATTCGACGCCTCGTCGAGCTCACGATAGGTCAGCGAGTGGCCCTCGAAGGTGACCGCCACCGCGTCCGGGGTGCGGGCCGCCTGCGCGGCGAACACCGCCGGAATCGACCCCGTCGTCGCCGGCCGGGCCAGCACCGCCCTGTTACCCCACTCGGCGAGCCGGGCGTGCTCGTCCTCGGTGAGCACGTCCACCGACGACAACCGCCGCCCCGGGTCCGCCGTCATCGCCATCAGCACCCGCTCGAACCGCGCGACCAGGCTGCGGATGGTTGTTTCGTCGAACACGTCGGTGCGGAATTCCACCAACCCGCCGATGCCGGCGGGCTCGCCGGCCTCGTTCCAGCGGTCGGCCAGGTTGAACGTCAGGTCCATGCGGGCGGTGTGGGTGTCCACCGGCAGCGGGGTGACCTGCAGGTCGCCCAGGGCGAGCCCGGCGGCGTCGGTGTCCTGCCAGGCGAAGTTCTGCCAGGCGAGCATCACCTGCACCAGCGGGTGATGGGTCAGGCTCCGGGTCGGCTTGAGCCGCTCCACGAGCACCTCGAAGGGCACGTCCTGGTGCTCGTAGGCGGCCAGGCTGCGCCGGCGCACCTGGGCCAGCAACTCCGCGACGCTGGGGTCACCGGCCAGGTCGACCCGCAACACGAGGGTGTTGACGAAAAAGCCCACCAGCTCGTCGAGGGCGGCGTCGCCGCGCCCGGCGATCGGGAATCCAACCGCCACCTCGCTGCTGGCGCTGAGGCCCGACAGCAGGGCCGCCAGGGCGGCCTGCAGCACCATGAAGCTGGTCGCGTTGTGCTCGCGGGCCACCCGGGCGACCCGTTGCTGCAGCTCGGCCGGCCATTCCAGCGCCAGGGTGGCGCCGCGGTAGTCCGCGACCGGCGGGTATGGCCGATCGGTGGGCAGCTGGAGGTGCTCGGGCATGCCGGCCAGGGCATCCTCCCAGTAAGCCAGCTGCGCGGCGATGCGGCTGCCCTCGTCGCCCAGGTCCCCCAGCTGCGCGCGCTGCCACAGCGTGTAGTCGACGTACTGCACCGTCAAATCGGCCCAGTCGGGGGCCTGCCCCGCGCACCGGCTGACGTAGGCGACCCCGAGGTCGTTGACCAGCGGGGTGATCGACCAGCCGTCGGCGGCGATGTGGTGCACCACCGACACGTACACGTAGTCGTCGTCGGCGACGCGGAACAGCCTCGCCCGCATCGGGATCTCGCTCGCCAGGTCGAACGGGTAACTCGCCACGGCGTCGATGGCCTCGGAGAGTTGGCTTTCCGACCATCCGGTGGCATCCACGACGGTCCAGCCGAAGTCGGCCCGCTCGGCGGGCACCACCAGCTGGCGCGGTATCCCCTCGATCGCCGGGAACATCGTGCGCAGACTTTCCTGCCGGGCCACCACGTCGGCCAGCGCCGCACCCAGCGCGTCGGCGTCCAGGTGCCCGCTCAGCCGCAGCGCCACCGGCAGGTTGTAGATCGGTGAGGGGCCCTGGAACTGGTCGATGAACCACAACCGGTTCTGGGCGAACGACAACGGCACCACCGCGGGCCGCTGGACGGCCTTCAGCGGCGCCAGCCGGCCCTCGACGCCTCCGATGCGGGGCGCCAGCTGGGCGATCGTGGGTGCCTCGAACACGGTGCGCACCGCCAGGCCGGCGTCCAGGGCGGTGTTGACGGCGGCGACCAGGCGCATCGCCGACAGTGAGTCCCCGCCCAGATCGAAGAACGAGTCGTCCACCCCAACCAGCCGGGGCGGCTCGACCCCCAGCACCTGGGCGTAGATGCCGGTGAGGATCTCCTCGGTGAGGGTGGTCGGCGCGCGGTATGCGCCGCTGTCCTGGTAGTCCGGTGCCGGCAGCGCCCGTTTATCGAGCTTGCCGCCGACCGTCAACGGCAGCGCGTCCAACGCCACGACGGCGGCGGGAACCATGTAGGGAGGTAGGCGCTCGGCCAGCGCTGCGCGCAGCTTGGCCGGCTCGGCGGTCCCGGTGACGTACCCCACCAGCCGCTTGTCGCCGGGGCGGTCCTCGCGGGCGATGACCGCCGCCTGAGCGACCCCGTCCAGCGCCGCCAGTACCGCCTGGACCTCCCCGGGCTCGATGCGATAGCCGCGGATCTTGACCTGCTCGTCGGCGCGTCCGAGATACTGCAGCTGGTCGTCGGGGCGCCACCGCACCAGGTCCCCGGTGCGGTACATGCGCGTGCCGGGCGCGCCGAAGGGCGAGGCCACGAAACGCGATGCGGTCAAATCGGCCCGACCGAGGTATCCGACGCCCACGCCGCGGCCCGCCACGTACAGCTCACCGACCACGCCCGCCGGCACCGGCCGCAACGAATCGTCGAGGACGAACAGCGCCGTGGTCGGCACCGGCGAGCCGATCGGCGCCGCGCCCGCCCCGACGGTGTCCGCCTGTAACGGCGCGCTCATCGACGCGTACACCGTGGCCTCGGTGGGCCCGTAGGCGTTGATCACCACCCGCCCGGGCGCCCACTGGTCCACCACCTCGGCCGAGCACGCCTCGCCGCCGAGCAGCAACGCCACCGACTCCAACCCGTCCGGGTCGAGCGCAGTCACCGCCGAAGGAGTCTGGGTGAGCACGTTGACCTGTTCGCGCACCAGCAGGGCCTGGAAGTCGTCCGGCGAGCCGACGACGCAATCGGGCACTACCACCAGCCGCCCGCCGCCCAGCAGCGCGGCCCAGATCTCCCACACCGAGAAGTCGAAGGCATACGAGTGGCACTGCGTCCACACCTGCGACGCGGGCAGGTGGGCGGGGGTCGACTCCGCCAGGTGGGCCAGGTTGTGGTGGGCGATGGCCACGCCCTTGGGCCTGCCGGTGGTGCCCGAGGTGTAGATGAGGTAGGCGATGTCATCGGGGGCTGGCGCCGGCAGCGCGGTGCTGGGGTGGCGCGCGACGGCGGGGTCCTCGACGTCGATGACGGTCAGGTCGCAGCCGTCCAGCCGGTCGGCCAGACCGGCCGAGGTGACCGCGGCCGTCGGGGCGGCATCGGCGATCAGGAACGCGATCCGGGCGTCGGGCAGCGCCGGGTCGATCGCCAGGTAGGCGGCCCCGGTCTTCAGCACGGCCAGCATGGCCACGACGGCCCGGGCCGAACGCTCCAGCAGCAGCGCCACCCGCGCGCCCGGGCCGACGTCGTATCCGATCAGCAGGTGCGCGAGCCGGTTCGCCGCCTCGTCGAGTTCCCGGTAGGTCAGGGACGCGTCCGGGGAGCTGACCGCCACGGCGTGCGGGGCGCGGGCCACCTGCGCGGCGAACAACGCCGGTACCGACGCCGCGGCCGGCGCGAGCCCGGTCAGCAGCGCGCGGTTGCCCACCGCGTCGAGCCGGGCGCGCTCGGCATCGTCGAGCACATCGATCGACGACAGCCGCCGTCGCGGGTCGGCGGTCATGGCCACCAGCACCCGCCGGAAGCGCTCGAGCAGCGTCTCGATGCTGGCCGCGTCGAACACGTCGGTGCGGAATTCGACGCCGCCCCAGATGCCGGCGGGCTCACCGGCCTCGCTCCAGCGTTCGGCCAGGGAGAACGACAGGTCCATGCGGGCGGTGCGGGTGTCCAACGGCAGCGGGGTGACCTGCAGGTCGCCCAGGGCCAACCCGCCGGCGGGCTCGCCGGCACCGTTGGCCTGCCAGTTCTGCCAGCCCAGCATCACCTGCACCAGCGGGTGATGGGTCAGGCTCCGGGTCGGGTTGAGCCGCTCCACCAGCACCTCGAAGGGCACGTCCTGGTGCTCGTAGGCGGCCAGGCTGCGTCCCCGCACCTGGGCCAGCAACTCCGCGACGCTGGGGTCACCGGCCAGGTCGACCCGCAACACCAGGGTGTTGACGAAAAAGCCCACCAGCTCGTCGAGCGCGGCGTCGCCGCGCCCGGCGATCGGGAATCCGACCGCCACCTCGCTGCTGGCGCTGATCTTCGACAGCAGCACCGCCAACGCGGCCTGCACCACCATGAAGGTGGTCGCCTTGTGCTCGCGGGCCACCCGGGCGACCTGCTGCTGCAGCTCGGCCGGCCATTCGACCAGCACGCTGGCGCCGCGGTAGTCGGCGACCGGCGGGTAGGGCCGGTCGGTGGGCAGCTGCAGGTGCTCGGGCATGCCGGCCAGGGCCTGCTCCCAGTAGGCCAGCTGTGCGGCGATGCGGCTGTCCTCATCGCTGAGGTCGCCCAGCTGCGCGCGCTGCCACAGCGTGTAGTCGACATACTGTACGGCCAGCGGCTCCCAGCCGGGGGCCTGCCCCGCGGAGCGGCTGGCGTAGGCCACCCCGAGGTCGTGGACCAGCGGGGTGATCGACGACCCGTCGGCGGCGATGTGGTGCACCACCGACACCAGCACGTGCTCGTCGTCGGCGACGCGGAACAGCCGCGCTCGCATCGGGACCTCGGTCGCCAGGTCGAACGGGTGACTCGCCACGGCGTCGATGGCCTCGGCCAGTTGGCTCTCCGTCCAGCCTGCGGCGTCCACGACGGCCCAGCCGAAGTCGGCACGCTCGGCGGGCACCACCAGCTGGCGCGGCACCCCTTCGTGCGCGGCGAACAGCGTGCGCAGGGTCTCCTGGCGGGCCACCACGTCGGCCAGCGCCGCGCCCAGCGCGTCGGCGTCCAGGTGCCCGCTCAGCCGCAGCGCCACCGCCATGTTGTAGATCGGTGAGGGGCCCTGGAACTGGTCGATGAACCACAACCGGCTCTGGGCGAACGACAACGGCACCACCGCGGGCCGCTCGACGGCCGCCAGCGGCGCCAGCCGGCCCTCGTCGCGCCCGATGCGCGGCGCCAACTGCGCGATCGTGGGCGCCTCGAACAACGCGCCCACCGACAGGCCGGCGTCCAGGGCGGTGTTGACCGCGGCGATCAGGCGCATCGCCGACAGCGAATCACCGCCCAGGTCGAAGAACGAGTCGTCCACTCCGACCAGCCGGGGCGGCTCCACCCCCAGCACCTGGGCGTAGACCCCGGCCAGGATCTCCTCGACCGCGGTGGACGGTGCGCGGTAGTGACCGCCGTCCTGGTATTCGGGCGCGGGAAGGGCGCGTTTGTCGAGTTTGCCGTTGACCGTCAACGGCAGCGCGTCGACGACCACCACCGCGGCCGGCACCATGTAGGCGGGCAGCCGCTCGGCGAGGGTGGCGCGCAGCGCGGCCGGGTCCGCGGTGCCGGTGACATACCCCACCAGGCGCTTGTCGCCGGGGTGGTCCTCGCGCACGATGACCGCCGCGTGTTGCACGCCGTCCAGGCCGGCCAACGCCGCCTGGATCTCACCGAGCTCGATGCGATACCCGCGGATCTTGACCTGCTCGTCGGTGCGCCCCACGTAGCGCAACTGCCCGTCGGCGCCCCACCAGACCAGGTCCCCGGTGCGATACATGCGGGCCCCGGGCTCGCCGAAGGGGCAGGCCACGAACCGCGTCGCCGACAGGGCGGCCCGGCCCACGTACCCGGCGGCCACCCCCGCCCCGGCCACATACAGCTCCCCGACGACCCCGGCCGGCACCGGCCGCAACCACCCGTCGAGTACGAAGAAGCCGAGATGGGCCAGCGGCACCCCGATGGGGCTCACCGTGCTGTCCACGTCGGCGGGCAGGATCTCCCGGAACGAGGCGTGCACCGTCGTCTCGGTGATCCCGTACATGTTGATCAGTCGCGGCGAGTCGGGGTGGTTGGTGAACCACGCCGCAAGGCGCTGCGGCTCGAGGGCCTCACCGCCGAACACCACGGCCCGCAGCGCGAGCTGCTCCGCCGACTCGGGTGATGCCGCATCGGCCCTCTGCAGCGCGTAGAACGCCGACGGGGTCTGGCTGAGCATGCTGACGCGCTCCGCGACCAGCAGCGCGTGCAGGTCTTCCGCGGAGCGCACCACCGGGTCGGGCACGATCACCACCCGGCCGCCGTAGAGCAGCGCGCCGAAGATCTCCCACACCGAGAAGTCGAACGCCATGGAGTGGCACTGCGACCACACCTGCCCCGCCAGGCCCAGGTCGTCGTCCAGGGTCTCGAGCAACTGGGTCACGTTGCGGTGGGGTATGGCCACCCCCTTCGGGGTGCCGGTGGTGCCCGAGGTGTAGATCAGGTAAGCGATGTCGTCGGGGGCCGGCGCCGGCGGTGCGATACCGGGCCGACCGTCGACGGCGGGGTCCACGAGATCGTCGGCGTCATCGACGTCATCGACTTCGAGGACCCACAGTTCGCGCCCGTCCAACCGCGGACGCAACTCACATGTGGTGATCGCGGCGGCGGGCGCGGCATCGCCGAGCACGAAGCCCATCCGCGCCTCCGGCACCGACGGGTCGATCGGCACATAGGCCGCCCCCGATTTGAGCACCCCCATGATCGCCACGACCGCCTCGGCCGAACGCGGCAGCAGCAACGCCACCCGCTGCCCGGGCCCGACGCCCCGCGCGGCCAGCAGGTGCGCCCACCGGTTGGCCGCCTCATCCAGCTCCCGGTAGGTCATGGACCGGCCGTCGCAGGTCACCGCCACCGCGTCGGGTGTGCGCGCCGCCTGCGTGGCGAAGACCGCCGGAATCGACGGGGTCGCCACCGGCCGGCTCAACGCCGCGCGGTTGCCCCAGCCGTCCAGCCGGGCGTGCTCGGCCTCGTCCAGCAGATCCAGCGACGACAACCGTCGCCGTGGGTCGGCGGTCATCGCGACCAACACCCGCTGAAAACGCGCGACCAGCGTCTCGATGTCGCCGGCGTCGAACACGTCGGTGTCGAATTCGACGCGCAGGCTCAGTTCGCTGCCCGGCATCGCCTGGATGGCCAGGGGGTAGTGGTTGTATTCGCGATGGGTGAACTCGGTGACGGCCAACCCGTCTTTGCCCGACATCGCCGCGGTGTCCAGCGGGTAGTTCTCGTAGACGAAGAAGGTGTCGAACAGCTGGTCCTGGCCGGCGATCCGGTGAATCTCGCTGAGCGCCAGGTGCTGGTGGTCGAGGGTGTGGTTGTGGGCGTTGTGCAGCTGCTCGATCAGGTCTGCGGAGGTGGTGGTCGCCGCGGCGAGGTTGGCCCGCACCGGCACCGTGTTGATGAACAGGCCGACCATCGACTCCGCGCCGACCACTTCGGCGGGCCGGCCCGAGACCGTCGTGCCGAAGGCGACATCACGCTGACCGGTCAGCCACGTCAGCACCTGCGCGAACGCGGCCTGCAGCACGGTGTTGACGGTGGCGTGGCTCGAGCGCGCCAACTCGTTGAGGGCCCGGGTGGTCTGCTCGGGCACCCGGAACGAGGCAACACCTCGCGGGCCGAGGCCCGGGCGGCCCGGCGGACCCACCAGCGTGGGGGTGGCGAAGCCGGACAACGCCTCGCCCCACGCCGCGCGGGCCGCGTCGAGGTCGCGGCCGGCCAGCCAGGCGACAAACCGGCGATACGGGACCGCCGCGGGCAGCCACTGGCCGTCATAGCTGGCGAATATCTCTCCGAGCAGGATCGGCAGCGACCAGCCGTCCAGCACGATGTGGTGATTGGTCAGCACCAGCCGGTGCTGACTTTCCGCGGTGCGAATCAGAGCCGCCCGGAAGGCCGGCTGGTGGGCGACGTCGCAGACGGCAGCGCGTTCCTCGGCGCACAGCTGCCGGATCTGCTCGTCGACATCCGCGAGGTCGTGGCCGTCGGCGCTGAGGTCGACATACCGCCACGGCACCACCGGATCGGCCGGGATGATCTGCATCGGCACGTCGAACCTGTCCGCGAATCGCGCCGCCAGGTTCGGATGCCGGGTGACCACCTTGTGCACCGCATCGCGCAGCCGGTGCTGGTCGAGCCGGCCGCTCAACGTGATGTCGAGCTGCACCGCATACACGTCGTCGCCGCCCTGCGCGGTGCTGGCGTGAAACAGCAGCCCCTGCTGCAGGGGGGTCAACGGCAGAACGTCAGCTATCCGCATATTGCCGCTGAAGCTCGTCGATTTGCTGCTGGCTCAGGCCCACGGCGATGTCGGAGGGCGTCAACCCGCCACCGCCGCCCCGCACATGCGCGCAGATGCCGCCCAGAGCGTCGAACCACAACCGGCTCAACCGGCTGACCTGCGCGTGGTCGAGAACCGAGGGCGCCCATGTCCAACCGCCGCGCAGCCGCGGCCCGGCGTCGGTGTCGATGGTGCCGGCGTTGAGTTCCACGGTGTGCATCAGCGGCATGGGGATGGCCGCGGCGACGCCGGTGACCGACCAGCCGTCCTGGCAGATCTCCCACACATCACCGGAGTGGTTGATCTCCCCCGCCGCACCGAGGCGCCCCAGATAGTTGAAGCCGATCGGCGGGTCGGACCCGCCCAGGTCGACATCGGGGTTCAGGTAGCGCAGCAGACCGTAGGTCGCCCCGTCGGGCAGGCTGCGCAGCTGCTCCTTGGCATCCTTGATCGCCGCCCCCAGCGCCGCCCCGCCCGCGGTGACCTGCGCCCAGTCCAGTCCCCCGACGTTCAGCGCCACCGGGTATTTGGTGGTGAACCACCCCACCGTGCGCGACAGGTCGACGTGTTCGTCCGGGCCGGCCAACTCCTCCTGGCGCCCGTGACCCTCCACATCGATACTGATCGGCGCCCCGCCGGTACCCAGGAACTCGTCGACCGCCAGGGCGAAAGCGATCAGCAGGATCTCGTGTATCCCGGCGTGGAATGCGCCCGGTACCTCACCGAGCAGCAACCGTGTCGTCTCGGCATCCAGCTCCACCGACAAGCTTCCCGCAGCGGCGAAGGTGTCCGCCGCGGGGCGCACCGCCGGCAGGGCCGCGGGAATCGCCGCGACCCGCCTCCACTGTTGGGCGTGCTCCACCACGTCCGGGCGCGACGCATGCTCGGCCAGCAGCGACGCCCACCGCTGGAACGACGTCCGCGCCGCCGGCAGCAGCACCGGCTGCCCGCCGCGAAGCTGAACCCAGGCCAGGTTGAGGTCCTCGAGCAGGATCCGCCACGACATCCCGTCGACGGCCAGATGGTGAGCGATCACGACCAGCTGCCCGGTGGGGGCCACCCACAGCGCGCTGAGCATCTTCCCGGCCGCCGGGTTCAACCGCGACCGCGCCTCGATCACCGCCTCGTCCGACAACACCTGCACGGCGCGCAGGCATTCGCGGGCGTCGACCGACCCCACCTCGGGCACCGTCAACGACCAGCCGCCGGCGCC
This sequence comes from Mycobacterium sp. TH-M103, assembly GCF_057473785.1. Lineage (NCBI taxonomy): Bacteria > Bacillati > Actinomycetota > Actinomycetes > Mycobacteriales > Mycobacteriaceae > Mycobacterium > Mycobacterium sp. TH-M103. Next base: position 11,939 of record NZ_JBYCLG010000236.1, on the reverse strand, counting down.
GTCGTCCTCGACCCGCGACCGCAGCATGGCGTGCCGATCCAGCAGGGCCTGCAACAGCGCCACCACATCGGCCTCGGTCACCCCCACGGGAGCCTGCACCAGCACCGTCTGGTTGAACTGGTCGACCGGGCCCCCCGTGCTTTCCAGGCCATGCAGCCAGCACATGATCGGGGTGGCCACCACCGAGCCCACGCCCTCGTCGAACGCGTCGGCGTCGTCGCCGGTGACCCCGACCACCCGGGCCAGCCGGGCCACGGTCTGCTCGACGAAGACGTCGCGCGGCCGGCACACCAGGCCGGCGGCCCGAGCCCGGGCCACCACCTGCATCGACAGGATGCTGTCCCCGCCCAGCTCGAAGAACGACTCGTCGACCCCGACCCGTTCGAGCCCCAGCACCTGGGCGTAGATGTCGGCCAGGATCTCCTCCACCGCGTCGGTCGGGGCGCGGTAGTGGTCGACATCCTGATACTCCGGCGCCGGCAGGGCCCGCTTGTCGAGTTTGCCGTTGACCGTCAGCGGCAGCGCGTCGATCGCGACCACCGCCGCCGGCACCATGTACGACGGCAGCCGCTCGGCCAGCGCGACCGGAATCTCGGCCGGGTCCGCGGTCCCGGTGAGGTACCCCACCAGGCGCTTGTCGCCCGGACGGTCCTCGCGGACGATGGCCACCGCCTGCTGCACTCCGTCCAGTGCGGACAACGCCGCCTGTACCTCACCGAGTTCGATGCGGTACCCGCGGATCTTGACCTGCTCGTCGGCGCGCCCCACGTACCGCAGCTGCCCGTCGGCACCCCACCACGCCAGGTCCCCGGTGCGGTACATGCGCGCCCCGGGCTCCCCGAACGGGCACGCCACGAACCGCGTCGCCGACAACCCGGGACGCCGCCAATACCCGGCTCCCACGCTCGAGCCCGCCACATAGAGCTCGCCGACCACGCCCGCCGGCACCGGCTGCATCCACGCGTCGAGCACGAAGAAGGCGAGGTGCGCCAGCGGCACCCCGATGGGGCTGGCGGTGCTGTCGGCGTCGGCCGCGGTGATCTCCCGGAACGAAGCGTGCACCGTCGTCTCGGTGGTGCCGTACAGGTTGAGCAGGCGCGGTAAGCCCGGGTGGTTGTCCAGCCACGGGGAAAGCCGCTGGGGCTCGAGCGCCTCCCCGGCGAACACGACGGCCTCGAGCTTGAGCTGACGCCCGAGTTCGGGTGCCAGCGAGTCCGCGGTCTGCAGCGCGTAGAACGCCGACGGGGTCTGGCTCAAGACGCCGACCTCTTCGGCGACCAGCAGCGCATGGAAATCTTCCGGCGAACGCGCCACCGACTCGGGCACCACGACGAGGCGGCCCCCTGCCAGCAGCGCACCCCAGACCTCGCACACCGAGACGTCGAAGGCCAGTGAATGCCACTGCGACCACGCCAGCCCCGGCGACAACTCGACGTTCAGGGAGTCCAGCAGCCCGATCACGTTGCGGTGGGTGATGGCCACGCCTTTGGGGACACCGGTGGTTCCCGACGTGTAGATGAGGTAGGCGATGTTGTCCGGGTCCGGCGCGGGCAGCGCGGTGCCGGTGTCGACGGCGGCGCCTTGGAGAGCATCGACATCGATGATCGGCAGATCGCGCCCGTCCAGCCGGTCGGCCAGCCCGGTGTTGGTGATCGCCGCGATCGGCGCGGCGTCGTCGAGCATGAACCCGATGCGCGCCGCCGGCACCGCGGGGTCGATCGGCACGTACGCCGCCCCGGTCTTGAGGACCGCCAGGATCGCCACGATCGCCTCGGCCGAACGCGGCAACAACAGCGCCACCCGCTGACCCGGGCCCGCGCCCCGGCCGGCCAGCAGATGCGCCAACCGGTCGGCGGCGTCCTCGACTTCGCGGTAGGTCAGCGAACGCTGCCCGCACGTGATCGCCGTCGCCTCCGGTGCGCGCGCCACCTGGGCGGCGAACGCCACCGGAAGCGACGTCGCAGCGGTGGCCGGCCGGGTCAGCACCGCCCGGTTACCCCACGCGTCCAGCCCGGCGAGGTCCCCGGCATCGAGCAGTTCCAGCGACGAGAGCCGCCGCGCCGGGTCGGCGGTCATCGCGGTGAACACCCGCTGCAGCCGTCGCGCCAATTCCGGGACGTCGAAATTGGAGAATGCCCCGCCCGCGCCCGCGGTGCTGAGGAAAAGCTGATCCCCGGCGCCGGAGAAGATCAATCCGAAGCTGCCCACCTGAACGGGGTTGGTGAAAGACGCCGACGCCGCCACACCGGCGAAGTCCATGGTCATCTTGGACGGCATGAAATTGACGCTCACCCGATCGGCCGGTTGTGCCGCGCCGCGCGGGTCGGCTTTGCGTTCCAGGGCGTGCACGGGGAATCGCTGATGCTGCAGCGCTTCCCGGATTCGAGCATCGACGTACTGACAGAAGTCGGCGACCGTGGCGTCCGGCGAGACGCTCAGCACCAGCGGCACCACCCCGGAAAGCATCCCGGGCAGCATCTTGGATTCGGGACGCACACGCCTGCTGACCGGGAAGTCGAGCACCACCTCGGAGCCCTGGGCACCCCAGCCACGCACCAGGAGCGCGCACGCCGCGGTGATGAGCGAGGAGCGGGGCACCTTCCACGCGTCGGCCAACTCCTGAACCTGCCGCAGCACCGTGGCGTCCAACCGAACCGGCGCAGACGGCGCACTCTGCTCTTTTCCCCCCCCGGCCTGGGGTAACAGATTGTGCGGCCCGCTGTCCGACGGGAGGTTCCCGGTCCAATAGGCCCGGTCGTCCTGGTAATCGGCGGACGCTTCGTATTCCGACTCGCACCTAACCAGATCTTCCAGGGAGCCGAAGAATGCCGGAGGAATGGTCGCGCCGGAAGCAATTGCCGCATATACGGTCGCAATCCGGTTGGCGAGAAGCGTTATTCCGGTTCCGTCGAGGATTATGTGATGGAAGCAACCGAACAAGTAGAATTCGTCCGCCCAGGTCTGAAACAGGGCGAATTTGAACAGCGGGCCGTCCGGCGGCATGGGCGTGTGCTGAATCGACAGCGCCATCGCGCGGGCCTCTTGCACCGGATGACGCGAGTCGCTCAGGTCATGGAAGTCCAGTTCGATGTCCGGGTAATCGATCGCCCGCTGAAAAACCTGGCCATCGGCCTCGAAGATGGCGGCCCTGGCCGGTTCGGCCTCCCCCATCGCATGACTGATCGCACGCTTGAGCAGGTCGGGCTCCACGGTGCCGTCGAATCGCACTAGTACGCCCAGCTGCCACTCCGTACCGGAGTGACCCGTCTCCTGCGCGAGCCAAATGTCCAGTTGGCCCCGCGTCAGCGGAAGCGCCCGGTCATCACGTTTCATTTGGTCTACCTATCAACGCCCTTGTCCCGCGGCCAACCGGCAATGCCGTCGTCCCGCGGGCAACCGTCAATGACCCTGTCTCACGGCTAACCGTCAATGCCCCTGTCCCGCGGCCAAACGCTCGCGCAGACTCTTCGGCCTGATGTCGGTCCAGTTCTGCTCGATGTACTCCAGGCACGCCGCGCGATCCGCTTCGCCGTGCACCACCCGCCAGCCGGCGGGAACATCGGCGAAGGCCGGCCACAGGCTGTGCTGCTCCTCGTCGTTGACCAAGACGAAAAACCTGCCATCTTCGTCGTCGAACGGATTGATGCTCACCGTGTCTCCCAGACCCGTCTACTGGACATAGGTATAACAAGTTCTAGACCATACTGGAGGCCGACGGAAGTTGTCTCGGTCTTGGGGGAAATTCAGGTGGTGATCCCTCAGCTGAAACCTACCCGCTGGTACCATCGGCCCGGCCGTACTCTGGCGCGCTGAAATTCGCCGCGCTCAGTTCACGGCCCGACTCCGTTCACCAAAAAGGTTGCCGGACGGTCCGTCTCGGCGCCGGTGCGCACCGCGGCTTCGATGGCCGCGGGCGTTCAATCATTCGGCAATCGGATGCCGAAATCTCCCAAGCGCTTTGTCGTTCGGCCCACGGATCGCCGTACCGTTCGCTGGCCCACGCCGATCGGCCGGCGGAAATCGTTACTGCCTCTCCGGTCGGCGCGCCCGGGCGACCACTGCCCGGGCCCGGCCCCAGCCGCCGGCACGACCGAGACGATCGGCCTTCAGTCCGCCCGCGCGGTCCTCGACGGGACGCCACCCGCTTGCCGTCGAGGCTTCGGCGGAGGGCGCTGCGGTGTCCTTTGCGATTGCAAACATCGCGGCTACTGTAGGGACGGCACAATTCGGCGAGGCGACAGAGTTTCCCCCACTCCGCAAAGGATTTCTTCGCACTCGACGGTTGCGGCACGCACGAAAATTGGAGGCATCCGGAATAGTCATCTTCATGACGCGACAGGCGCGGGCGCTCCCGTGCGCCGCGTCAGACCGGACTGATTCCCGGTCAAAGTCATCGCAAAAGCAGCACCATGTCAGGCGCTCATGGGGCAGAGCAAATTCGATTGAGGCGACATAAATGGACGACCACAGCGAAGCTTCGGTTCACGTCGAATCGAAGGACGGTGCACCGGTTGCAATGTCGGCGCACCTGGCCGACGACCTGCTATCCACGACCGCCGTCGGCTGGCGCAGTTTCTACGACAAACTCAGCCGCCGCCTCGAGGACATCGGCGTGGCCGACTCGTCGTTCTTCCTGAATTATGGCTACCTGCCGATAGATTCCAGCAACGAATCCGTGTTCCCCATTCGCGAGGGCACCTTCAACGCCAACTCGGTCCGGTTGGTGTTCGAGGTCGTCGGGTCCCGCGACCTCAACGACTGCAGAGTCGTCGAAATCGGATGCGGGCGCGGCGGCAACTCCGCACTCGTCGCGGAGAAATTCAACGCGCGGGTCACCGGCATCGACATGTCCTCGGAAGCAATCGCCTTCTGCAGCAAAACGCACGTCAAACCTTCGCTCGACTTCATGGTCGGCGACGCATTGAACATTCCCCTCGACGATTCGTCCTGCGATGCGGTCATCAACATCGAGTCCTCGCATTCGTATGGCAACCTGCCGAAATTCCTGAAAGAAGTGCGCCGGATCTGCCGGCCCGGGGCGTGGTTCTTGCACACGGACTTCCTGAGCCCGGAGGACTGGGACTATGTCAGGTCGCGTTTGAAGGCGCTGGGCTTCGTCACCGAAGACGACCGCGACATCACCGCCAACGTACTGGCCTCGCGGGATCAGGCGAGCAACAACTACGAGCAGGTGTACGGCGACGGCAATGCCCGGGTGGCCAACTTCCTCGCGCTGCCCGGGTCCGCGATCTACGAGCAGATGCGGGCGGGCTTGCTGGAATACCGGATCCTGAGGTCTCAGCTGCGCGCCGAGGCGACCTAGGGCCGTCCCACTTCGTACCCGCCGTATCGGCAACCACATCAGTCACGTGAGTACCGTGAGGCCGCCGTCAGGTGATCGCGAAATGCGATATCACCGGCGCTATCGCACGCGAGACTCGTCGCTTGGTCGGTCGCCGCAACGGCGTGCGCGCACGCGGCTATACCTACCCGTTCCCCGCGATCACTGCGCGGGCTCGGACGCCCCGAAGGACTGCACCTCGTCGGACTCCGGCACCTGACCGGCGAGGTACTCGGCGAGCGCCCCGATGGTCGGATAGTCGAAGACCGCGGTGGCGCTGATCGTGAACGCGCCGCCGAACTGGGGAAGCAACCGGTTGCTGAACTCGACCGCCATCAGCGAGTCCGTGCCCAGCTCCAGGAACCGGCTGGTCGCCGCCGGCGGCTGCGCCAGCCGCAGGAACTGCTGCACTTCGCGCCGCAGGTAGTCGGTGAGGAAACTGCCCCGCTCGGACTCGGGCACCTCGTTCAACTGCCGGAGCAACTCGCTGTCGCCGCGCGTGGCGGTGGCGGCGCTGGGCAACACGTGCGCGAGCAGCGACGGGCGGGAGGCGCCCAGCCCCTTCGCGGCGCGCTGCCAGTTGGCCTTGATCACGGTTGCCTGCCCGGTCCCGTTGGCGACGACCTCGGAAAGCGCGTTGAGCGCGGCCGCGGGTTCCAGCGGAATCAGGCCCTGCGCGCTGAGGTTCGCGCGCGCGGCGTGCGACGTGGCCATGCCACCCTTCGCCCACGGGCCCCAGTTGATGCCGGTCGCGGGCAGGCCCTGCGCCCTGCGGTCCGCGGCGAGCCCGTCGAGCAGCGCATTGGCGGTGGCGTAGTTGGCCTGGCCCGGCGACCCGAGCACGCTGGCGGCCGACGAGTACAGGATGAAGAAGTCGAGATCGTCGTCGGTCGTCAGCCGGTCCAGGTAACGGGCGCCGAACGCCTTGGGCGCCAGCGTCGTCCGGAAATGCTCCACGTTCTGCTGGGTCAGCAGCGCGTCGTCGAGCACACCGGCCAGGTGTGCTACCCCCGCGAGCGGGGGCAGCTCCGCCCGGATCCGCTGGAGCAGCGCTTCGACCTGCGCCTCGTCGCCGACGTCGGCCGTGAACACGTGGATGCGGCAGCGGTGGCGCTCCACGATGTCGTCGATCGCCTGTTGCGCGTCGGCGTCGGGCGCGCGCCGGCTGGTCAGCACGATGTCACCGGCGCCGAGTTGCGCCAGGTGGGCCGCCGTGAACAGGCCGAGCGCACCGAGCCCGCCGGTGATCAGGTAGGTCCGATCACCGCGCGGCTGCAGCGGTTGCGGCATCTGCAGCACGATCTTGCCGACGTGTCGCGCCTGTTGCATCCGCCGGAACGCGGTCTTGGCCTCCGTCACCGGGTAGACCTCGACGGCGATCGGCGCCAGTTCGCCGTTGGCCATGCTGTCGGCCACCTCGTGCAGCAGCTTGCCCACCCGCTCGGGTTCGTTCTCGATGCACGCGTCCAGCGCGATGATCTCGTAGGAGATGTCCGGACGGGCCGCCGCCATCTGCTCACGAGTCCAGATGTCGCGCTTGGCGATTTCGGCGAAGCGGCCGCCCTGGGCGGTGGCCCGCACGGTCGCGGCGATGAACCCCTCGTTGGTGAGCGAGTTGAGCACCACGGTCACGCCGGCGCCGCCGGTGTCCGCCAGGATCTGGTCGGCGAAGTCGGTGCTGCGCGAGTCGTAGATGTATTGCACACCCATCTCCCGCAGCTTGGCGCGCTTGTAGGTGCTGGCGGTGGCGAACACGGTCGCCCCGCGCTGCTGCGCGATCTGGATGGCGGCCAGACCGACGCCGCCACTGGCAGCGTGGATGAGCACCCGGTCACCGGGGCCGACCTGCGCCCAGTCGAACGCCAGCCGGGTCGTCAGCGCCCCGGCGGGGATGGTCGCGGCGCCCACCCCGCTGACCCCGTCGGGCACCGGCGCCAGGAACTGCGCCGGCACGTTGACCCGGGTGGCGAAGGAGCCGGGCATGAAGCCGAAGACGCGTTGCCCGACCTCGAACCCGGTGACGCCGGCGCCAAACTCGGTGACGACGCCCGCGAGGTCACCGCCGCCGATCTGCCCCGGATCGCCCGGGTACAGGCCGAGCACGTTGAGCACGTCCCGGAAGTTCAGGCCCGCGGCCTCCACCCGGATCTGCACCTGGCCCGCCTCCGGCGGCGCCACGTGCGTCTCGTTGAGGCGCAGGTTGTCGATCGCGCCGCGTTCGGTCGGGGCCAGGTAGAAGTCGGCGGCGCGCGGTATCGCCAGGTGGCCGCTGCGCGACCAGGGCAGGAGCCGCGGCACCCAGTACTTTCCTTGCCGCAGTGCGAGTTCGGGCTCCTCGAGGGCCGCGCCGAGCAGGCCGGCCAGCGAGTGCGCGTTGTCGTCGAATCCGTCGGAGTCGACCAGCCGGCAGCGCAGGCTCGGCTGCTCGGTGATGACGGTGCGCCCGAGGCCCCACAGCGCCGCCTGCGCCGGGTCCACCGGCTCGCCGGACTCGGTCGCCACGGCCCGTTCGGTGACGATCCACAGGCCGCCGGTGAGCTTCAGGTCCTGCTGGGCCAGCAGCGTCCGCACGACCGCGAGCAGCTGGTCGATCTCGGTTTCCACCCGCGCGGCGAAGTCGTCGCTGGACTCCTCCGCGGTGGGCCGGTTCGCGCAGCGCCAGACGATCCCCGAGACCGGGGCACCGCGCTCCTGGGCCTGGACGAGTTGCTGCTTCCAGGCCTCCGCGTCCGTACCGCGATCCAGGGCGACGGACCCCGGCACGTCGGCGGCCAGCTCGTCGAATCCGGCGATCAGCCAGGTGCCGTCGCCCTTGGCGGCGGTACCCGGCTCCGGCGCCGGCACCTCCTCCCAGCCGAGGGTGTACAGGTTGCGGGTGGCGTCGCCGCCCAGCCCGCGCAGCAACGCCTCGCGGGGCGCGCGTTTGACCGCGAACTCGCGGATGCTGCCCAGCTGACGGCCGTCGCGGTCCACGAAATCGAGGTCGAAGACCTGCGTTTCGCTGTCGGAACCGCCGCTCTGCCACCGCGCGCGGCAGTAGAACCGCTTGGGCAGCTTCTCCCGCAGCTCCACCCGCCCATACCGCAACGGCAGGAACAGATCGGGCAGCCCGTCCTCGGACGCCGCGAGCGATGCCGGGAAGGCCGGGAACGCGACGCCGGTGCACAGGTCCAGCAGCACCGGGTGAACCGGCTCGCTGCCGAGCTGTTCGGCCAGTTCGTCGCCGATGGCGATGTCGCCGACCGCCTCGCCGTCGCCGGACCACAGCGATTTCAGCGACGTGGCCCAGGTGGGGCCCCACTGCAGCTCCAGGTCGGCGAAGGTGTCGAACAGCTGCTGCGGGCGCATGCGGCTCAACCGCTCGCAGGCGGCGTCGATGGATTCCGACGGCTCCGTCGCCGGCTCGTCGTCAATGCTGCCGGCGATGCGGCCGTCGGCGTTCAACGACCAGTCGGCCTCGCGGTCACCGTACGGGCGGCTGTGCACCTGGAAGGTCCAGCCGCCGTCCTCGACCGGATGCAGGGTCAGCTGCACCTCCCGGGAACTCTTGTCGCCCAGGATGATCGGCTCGTAGAAGAAGACCTCGCGCACCTGCGCCGGCGCCCCGACGGCGGCCAGGGCCATCGCCGCATACGTGGCGCCGGGGACGACGACGGTGCCGTAGATGACGTGGTGCGAGAGCCACGGCTGCGTCTTGGTGGACCACCGGCTGGTGTAGACCATGTCACCGGAGGCGAGGTCCTTGACGCTGCCCAGGATTCCGGACCCGGCGGCGCCCTGACCGTCGACGCCGCGGATGTCGGCGTTCTTGGGCCAGAAGCGGCGGCGCTGGAAGGGATAGGTGGGCAGCGGGACCCGGCGGTGCGGCCGGTGATACAGGGCGGCGAACACCGGCCGATGCCCGGCCACGTAGGCCGCGGCCAGCGCTTCGGCGATCTGGCGCCGGTCCTCGGTGCCCTTGCGCAGGGAGACGACGGTGCGCGGGGTGGCCGAGGAATCCGGCCAGACCTGCACCGCGGCACCGGTCAGAACCGGTTGGGGCCCGATCTCCATCAGCACCGAGCAGCCCAGCGCCGCCACGGTCTGCACGCTTTCGGCGAACTGCACCGGCTGGCGGGAATGCCGCCGCCAATACTTCGCGTCCAGCGGGGTGTCCGCGTTGAGCACCGCGCCGGTGCGGTTGCACACCAGCGGCAGGAACGGCACCGCGAATTCGAACTTGCTTGCGTAGGCTTCGAATTCGTCGAGCACCGGATCCAGCAGCTCGGAATGGAAGGCGTGGCTGGTGTCCAGCCACGTGCAGCGGATCCCGTCGCCTTCGAGCTTGGCGACGACCTGTTCCAGGTCGGCGGCCGGACCCGACAGCACCGTGTTGGGGCCGTTGTAGGCCGCGACGGAAAGGTGCGGGAACTCCTCGGCGACGCGCTCCACCTGCTGGGCGTCGGCGAACACCGCGACCATCCGGCCGCCCTCGGGCAGGCTGCCGAACAGCCGGCCGCGCTCGGCCATCAGCCGTGCCCCGTCCTCGATGCTGAACACCCCGGCCACACAGGCCGCCGCGTACTGGCCCACGCTGTGGCCCAGCACCACGTCGGGCTCGATGCCCCACGACTGCCACAGCCGGGCCAGGCCCATCTCGACGGCGAACAGCGCCGGCTGCGCAAAAGAGGTGTGCCGCAGCGCTTCTCCGTTGTCGAGATCGAACATGACCTCCAGCAGCGGGCGCGGCAGCATGCCGTCGACCGCGTCGGCGCACCGCTGCACGGTCTCGGCGAACACCGGCTCGGTGTCGAACAACTCGCGCGCCATCCCCGGGTACTGGCTGCCCTGCCCGGTGAACAACCACGCCGTCTTCGGCGGGTCACCGCACTCGCCACGCACCGCGCCGGGGCCAAGCCGGTTCTCGGCCAGCCCGGCCAGCAGCTCACGGGCGCCCTCGACCGAATCCACGACCAGCGCGGCCCGGTGCTCGAAGTGCGAACGGCCCACCCCGGCGGTGTAGCACACGTCAGTGATGTCGACGTCCGGGTGCGCACCCAGCCAGTCCCCGTAGCGCTGCGCCAACGCCGTCAGCGCCTGCGGTGAGCGCGCCGACAGCGGCAAGACGCCGACACGGTCGGCGGCGGCGCCCGACTCCGGTGCCACGATCACGTCGTCGGCGGCCGCCGGCTTCGCCGGCGCCTCCTCGATCAGCACGTGGGCGTTGGTGCCGGAGAACCCGAAGGAGCTCACCCCGGCGCGGCGCGGCCGGCCGTTGGCGTGCCACGGCATCGCCTTGTCGACGACCCGCACCGGCAGCGAGGCCCAAGGGATGTTCGGCGACGGCGTCTCGAAGTGCAGGTTCTGCGGCAGCATTTCGTGCTGCAGCGACAGCACGACCTTGATCAGGCCGGCGATGCCAGCCGCCGACTCGAGGTGGCCGATGTTGCTCTTCACCGATCCGATCAGCAGCGGCCGGTCCGTGTCGCGGTTGGCGCCGTAGACGGCCGCGGCGGCCTGCACCTCGATGGGATCGCCCAGCGAGGTGCCCGTCCCGTGCGCCTCGAGGTAGTCGACCTCCCCGCCGGACAGCCCGGCGCGGGCCAGCGTGGTGGCGATGAGGCGTTGCTGCGCGCCGCCGTTGGGCACGGTCAAACCGCTGGAGGCGCCGTCCTGGTTGACCGCGGTGCCGCGGATGACCGCGCAGATCCGGTCGCCGTCGCGTTCGGCGTCGCTGAGCCGCTTGAGCACCAGGACCCCGCAGCCCTCGCTGCGGGCGTAGCCGTTGGCGAGGGCGTCGAAGGTCTTGCATCGGCCGTCGGCGGCCAGCATCCTGGCGCGCGAGGTGGCGACGATGGACGCCGGGCTCACCAGCACGTTGACCCCACCGGCCAGCGCCATGTCGCAGTCACCGGAGTGCAAGGCCTGGCAGGCCTGATGCACGGCGACCAGCGACGCGCTGCAGGCGGTGTCGACCGCCATCGCCGGGCCTTCCAGCCCGAGCGCGAACGCGACCCGGCCCGCGATGACGTTGAGCGCGTTGCCGGTGATGAAGTGGGCTTCGATGGTCTCGACCGAGTTGGCGTTGAGCAGTTGCGAGTATTCGTTGGCGGCCACGCCCACGAAAACGCCGCTCTTGCTGCCGCGCAACGACGCCGGCGAATACCCGGCCCGTTCGAGGGCCTCCCACACGATTTCGAGCATCAACCGCTGCTGCGGGTCCATCCACACGGCCTCGCGCGGGGAGATGCCGAAGAACTCCGGGTCGAATCCGTCGACCCCTTCCAGGTAGCCGCCGTAGCGCGTGTAGATCTTGCCCGGCGCCTCGGGGTCCGGGTCGTAGTACTCGTCGACGTCGAAGCGGTCCTCCGGGATCTCGCGGATCGCATCGACGGCGCCGGCCAGTTCCTCCCAGAACGCCTCGGGATCGGGCGCGCCCGGGAAGCGGCAGGCCACCGCGACGATCGCGATCGGCTCGTCGGCGTGGGTCGTGACGACCGCGGCCGGCTGGGCCGGTGCTGCGGCGCCCGCATCGGCGGCCGCCTTCCCGTCGATGCCGAGGACGTCGCGCAGCAGGAAGTCCGCCACGTCGACCAGGCGCGGATAGTCCATCGCCAGG
>NZ_JBYCLG010000235.1:0-7251 GCF_057473785.1 Mycobacterium sp. TH-M103 | reverse complement strand
TCGTAGGTCTGCGGCGCCGGGTGCTTGGTCCAGCTCAGGGCGACGAACACGTCGTCGCCCTCCTTCATCCGGGTGCGTGCGCGCGCCTCCCGGCCCTCCAGCCCGATGCGCAGGTTGGTGGTCAGCCGCAGCGTGGGGTGGTCGTCGGGTTGCTTGGCGGCGCGGGCGATCGCCTCGCCGTAGGCGTTCGCCGAGTACTCCCACGTCACCCCGGTGCGGTGGTAGTCGAATGCGGGTTCGCAGCTCATCATCAGCTCGACGGTGCCACTGACGCAGCGCACCGTGCGTAGCAGGATGTGCTCGGCGTCCCAGTCCATCGGGGTGCGGCGGTGGGTCCGCGAGCGGCGCTCGATGTCGTGCCAGGGGCCCATCACTAGCGCGTCGCGGACGATCAGCCACCCGGTGTGGGTCTGCCAGGTGGTCTCCATGATCAGGCTGCCGGGCAGGTAGCGGCGGGCCGAAGGAACCGAAACCCCGTAGGGCCCCAGCCTGAAGTGGCCGGCGCTGCGATCCAGGATCGCCCCGAACACGCTCGGGGAGTCGGGCCGGGGCACGCAGAGCCATTCCACCGACCCGGCCGGCGAGATCAGGCACGTCGTCTCCCAGTCGGACAGAAACGCATAGTCGGCGATCGGCGGAAACGGGTTGCGCAGCCCGGCATTGGGAGCCAGGGGCGCCGGCGCGCTGAAGTCGATCGGTGAGGCCAACGGTGAATCCAGTGCCGGTTCGTGCCCGTCCCCGATGTGGGCAGGTTGGTCGGTGGGGGCGGGTTGGTCGGCGGGTTCGACGTGCAGCACCATGCCGACATCATCGACTGTCTAGGCGCCCGGCGTCCACGCTTCGCGCGATCCGGGATCAGCCGTTGCGCCGCCCGAAGAATCACGGTCGGGAGCCAGCGGCGCACCTGCACGCGGGCCGGCTGGCGGGTCGAGATCCGGCCCGCGCGGGCAGCGGCTTGGCCGGTACGCGTGCGGCGGGCCACCGCGTCGGCCACCGCCAAGTTGATGCCGATGCCGCCGACCGGGGACATCACGTGTGCGAAGTCCCCGATGAGCAAGCCGCCGTCGCCGTACCATCGTGGGAGTCGATTGAGTTGCACGTCAAGCAGTTTCATGTGCTCGAACGACGTCAGCGTGGCGACGCGGTCGGCAGGCCAGGGCACCAGGGTGGCCAATGCCCGGCGCAGCGTCTCGATGCCCCGGGCGCGCGTCTGGGTGTCGGTGCCCTTCGGGACGATATAGGCGATCTGGTAGTACTCGCTGCGGTCGATCATGATCACGGCGTGCCCGGCGCGCAGCACCCAGGCCGACCCGCGCGGATCGCCGGACCGGCGGGGCAACCGGAACCACCGGACGTCCATCGGGACGCCGAAACTGCGCGGGATCGGCCCGGCGGCGGAGCGCACCGTCGAACACCGGCCGTCGCAGGCCACCGTGAGTTCGGCGCGCATCCGTCAGGTTTCGCCGGCCGGTTCACGGTAGGTGACGCGGTCGCCGTCCCGGATCACGCCGACCACCTCGGTGCTGCGCAACAAACTGAAGCCGGGCTCGGCCTCGGCGGCGGTCGCGACCATCTCCAGGAAGTCCCACTGCGGCACCAGGGCGATGTGCCGGTGTGCGCCCGGCAGCCGCGCCAGGCCGACATCGACCGGTTGGTTCTGGACCTCCATGTGGATGGTGTCGATGAGGCGGTGTGGTATCGCGGTGAACCGCGGCCCCAATCCCAGTTCGTCGACTAACCGCAGGGTGCTCGCGTGCACGGTGTCGCCCCGGAAGTCACGCAGGAAGTCGGCGTGCTTTTCCATCACCGTGACGTCGACTCCGGCGCCGGCCAGCAGCAGGCCGAGCACCATGCCGACGCGGCCCCCGCCGGCGACGAGGCAGGTCGTTTCGTCGGCGGAAGCCCTGGGCAGATCCTGGCACATGAGCGGCTCGTCGACCGCGCGTTGGCTTTGGCGACGGTGGCGAATAGTGTGGGCCCGGTGACCGCGTTCCTGAACTGGTGGGACGGCAACGAACTGTGGCTTTCCGGGTTGCCGTTCGTGCTGCAGGCGATGGTGGTGATGCCGATCGTGCTGGCGGTGGCCTACCTCATGGCGTTGGTGCTGGACGGACTGCTCGGCAAGGGCATCGATGTGATGCGCCGCCTCCGTCGCACCGACGGGTTGCCGCGGTAACGTTCATGCCCCGTTCGCACGTGACGCTGGTGCTCGTCGCTCTCGTGGTGCTCGTCGTCGTCACGTGGCTGTTGACGCACTGAATGCACGGGGCACCGGGTGTGGTGACGCGCCCGGTTTTCGTGCATTGTTGTCGCTGACTGCCCAACCCGTGCGCGGTCTGGTATCGAGTCGGTGACTTCTGCCGAAGTTTCCGGCGCCGTTCCGCAGCAACGGGACCGATATCGGTAAGTCCTGCAGCGGAAGGTGATCAATGCCCGACGACGTCGTCGCCTCGTTCCGCTGGCGCCCCGCCGTCGCCTGCGCCCTGGTTGTCGGTGCCGTCGCCGCCTGCCAGGGCGGTGCCGGCGATGTCGTCGGCGCCGGGGGACCGGCCGACGCGCACACCAGGATCGACCTGGCCGCCTACCGGGCCCCAGAACCCGGCTGGAGCAAGGTGATCGCGGCGTTCAATGCCTCCGAGGACGGCAAGCAAGTGCAGGTCGTCGCCTCCTATGGGGCCTCCGCCGACCAGTCCCGCGCGGTGGCCGACGGCAAGCCGGCCGACGTCGTGAATTTCTCGGCCGGATCCGACGTCACCCGACTGGTCAAGGCGGGCAAGGTTTCTCCCGCCTGGGACAAGGACGCCACCGGGGGCGTCCCGTTCGGGTCGGTGGTGACGTTGGTGGTGCGCGCGGGAAACCCGAAGAACATCAGGGACTGGGACGACCTGCTGCGTCCTGGGATCGAGCTCATCACACCCAGCCCGCTGAGTTCGGCCGCCGCGAAGTGGAACCTGCTCGCCCCGTATGCGGCCGCGAGCCGCGGCGGCAGCGATCAGGAAGCCGGCGTCGGCTTCGTCGACAAGTTGGTGAGCGGGCACGTCAAACTGCGGCCAGGGTCGGGGCGGGAGGCGACCGACGTCTTCGTGCGGGGCAGCGGTGACGTGCTGATCAGCCCCGAGAACGAGGCCCTGGCCACCGAGCGGCAGGGCAAGCCGGTGCAGCACGTCATCCCGCCGCAGACCGTCAGGGTCGACAACCCGGTCGCCGTGGTGACCACCAGCGCACACCTGGACGCGGCCAGCGCGTTCAAGAATTTCCAGTACCGCGCCGCGACGCAGCGCCTGTGGGCGCAGGCCGGGTTCCGGCCCGTCGACCCGGGGGTGGCCGCCGAGTTCTCGGACCGGTTCCCGGTACCGGACAAACTCTTCACGATCGCCGACCTCGGCGGTTGGGACGCCGTCGATGCGCAGCTGTTCGACCAGGCCACCGGCGCCATCACCCAGGTCTACCTGCGGGCCACCGGATGACGGCCGCGGTGACGCCCCGGGGCGATGCCCGCGTGCGGCCCACCCGCGTGCCGCCGATCGCGGCGACACCGGCGTGAGCCCGTCAGCCGGCACCCATCCCGCCGCGCCTCACGACGCGTGCAGACCGCACTCGGTCTTGGCCGTTCCCTGCCAGCGGCCGCTACGCGGGTCGGCGCCTTCGGCGGGCCGGACCGTGCAGGGGGCGCAGCCGATCGACGGATACCCGTCGTAGATGAGCGGATTCACCAGTACGCCATGCTCGGCGATGTACGTGTCGACGTCGCGGTCGGTCCAGTCCACAAGCGGGCTGACCTTCACCAGCTTGAACGCCTCGTCGAAGCTGACCACGGGCGCGTTGGCGCGGGTGGGCGCGTCCACGCGGCGCAGCCCGGTCACCCACGCCGAATAGCCCTGCAGCGCTTTGCGTAACGGCGCGACCTTGCGGAGCCGGCAGCACTCGCCGGGGTCGCGGGCGAAGAGGTCCTTGCCCAGCAGGGCGTCCTGCTCGGCCACCGTGTGCTCGGGGGTGGCGTTGATCACGTGGATGTCGTAGACGGACTCCACTGCGTCGCGGGTGCCGATCGTCTCCACGAAGTGGTATCCGGTGTCCAGAAACACCACCGGCACACCGGGTCGAACCTTCGCGGCCAGCTCCACGAGCAGCGCATCCTGCATGCTCGAGGCGACGACGTAGTTGCATGTCGCGCAGCCACGGGGTCCGCGGACCCCGCCGAAAGTCTCGTCCGTCCAACGCAGCACGTCGATGGCGCTGGCGTTTTCCAGGTCGGCCGCCCCGCGCGCCGCCACCTCGCGCAACTCGGACTCGGAGAGTTCCGACACTTCGGTGGTGGTCATAGGTGATCTGCCTCCGTCCAGATGGTGTGCGTGACATCGGGCACACCGAGATCGATGCGCTGCCCGGTGTTCTCCAGGGGACTGGCCGCGCGCAAACACCATGTGGCGCTGGCGCTTTCGATGCGGCCCCGTACGCAACGTCGCGTACCCGTCGCACGAGTGTGATAACCGTTGGGCGCCTTGTGATATTCCCGTGTCCGGGGGGTGGCTGTGATCACTGCTCGGTTGTCCTTCACGAACGTTCGCAGGCGTGAACGCGCCACTTGACCGAGGATTTCGGCGGCGGCGCAGATCCGGCGCCGGCTGTTGACAGGGGGCGGGTCTACGAGATCAGCGGAGACAACAGCAGCTGCAGACGCGCTTCAGATCGATGTGCCGACGTGCCACCAGCGCAACGCGCAGACGAGGCTCGACAACGATCACGCCCTCGATTGTGCCACGGAAGGCGTCCACGCACGCGCGCGGGATCCCGATTGGCGTGCGAAAAAGCCGCCTCTTCGTTACCGAAGTGCCACCTGCTACCGGTGATAATTACCTCGCCTTGGGACTGAAGGGGATTGAGGTCATCGTGAACGGATCGCGGGTGGAGGGCGGCGGCGCCCACCTGGTCGTCAACAAACCCATCGGTGCTTCGCATTTCGCGATCACCGAACGGCTCCCCGGGCTCGTCCGGAATCGCACCGGCATCCTTCGTCGGTCCCGCCCGAGACGCCCGGCTTTGCGATGGCTGGCGGCGGGCGTCGTCGTCATTGCGCTGGCGGTGGCGGGCCTGGGCGGGCAGTTGCTCTACCAGGAGCACCAACGCAACGTCGCCGCCAGGCAGGCGCTTGCGGCCGCCCAGGCCTACATCGGCAAGCTGATCAACTTCGACGGCGAGACGATCGAGGGCAAATACGGCGACATCCTCGACGGCGCGACCGGCGATTTCAAAGAGCACTACGGCAAGTCCAGCACCGAACTGCACCGGATGCTCAGGGAGAACGTGACGACCGTGCGCGGGATCATCACGGAGTCATGGGTGAAGAAGGCCACCACCAGCAGGGCGGTGATCCTGATGCTCGTCGACCAGTCGGTCAAAAACCGCAACAGCGCGAAGGCAACGCTCGAACGGAGCCGGGTCAAGATGGTGATGACCAAGGTCGACGGTCGTTGGCTGGCCAGCAAGGTGCGAGTGATATGACGCTCAGGCTCGCGGGGATCCGCGTCATCGTGTCCGCATTCCTGGCTCAGACCCTGCTGGTGGGTGCCCTGTTCGTCACCGCCCTGGCGGTCTCGACCAGCGACTCGAAAGCCGACGACGTCAACTGGGAAGCGATCGCGCAGTGCGAGTCGGGCGGCAACTGGGCCGCCGACACCGGCAACGGACTGTTCGGCGGCCTGCAGATCAGCCAGCCCACGTGGGATGCCAACGGCGGTTACGGTCTGCCGTCGGCCGCCGTCCCCGACGCGCAGGTCGAGGTCGCGGACCGGATCATGGCCTCCCAGGGACCCGGCGCCTGGCCCCGCTGCGCTACATGCAGCCCGGACGCGGCACCGGTGGGATCCCTGTCGCACCTCCTGGGATACGTCGAGGCTCAGGGCGGCGGTTGCCCCGGGGTGGAAGAGGACTGACGGTCGAGGGCTGACCGACCGGCCCGGCGCGATCCGCGGGCGTGGGATCATTTGGCATGAGCCTTCGCGAGGAGCAGGTCGACCTGCCCGGCCTGCAGCCGGTCCCGGACCGGCCGTTCGGGTTGTATGTGCACGTACCGTTCTGTATAACCCGTTGCGGCTATTGCGATTTCAACACCTACACCCCGGCCGAGTTGGGTGGCGTCAACCCCGATGCCTGGCTGCAGGCGCTGCGGACGGAACTCGAGTTGGCGGCCGCGCGGTTGGGCGGCCCGACGCTGCACACCGTCTTCGTCGGCGGCGGGACGCCGTCGCTGCTGGGTGGCGCGCGCGTGGCGACGTTGCTGGACATGGTGCGTGAGCACTTCGCGCTGGCGCCGGACGCCGAGGTCACCACCGAGGCCAACCCGGAGTCGGCCTGGCCGGACTTTTTCGGGGCGGCCCGGGCCGCGGGATACACGCGGGTATCGCTGGGCATGCAGTCAGTGTCACCGCGGGTGCTGGGCGTCCTCGACCGGATTCATACGCCGAACCGGTCGGCCGACGCGGCCCGCGAGGCGCTGGACGCCGGCTTCGAACACGTCAGCCTGGACCTGATCTATGGGACACCCGGTGAAAGCGACGACGACCTGCTGCGTTCCGTCGACACGGCGGTGGCGACCGGCGTGGACCACGTGTCCGCCTATGCCCTCACCGTCGAGGACGGCACCGCCCTGTCCCGGCGGGTCCGCCGTGGGGAGCTGGCCGCCCCCGACGACGACGTGCTCGCGCACCGCTACGAGCTGGTCGACGCCCGCCTCGCCGAGGCGGGGATGGACTGGTACGAGGTGTCGAACTGGTCGCGCCCCGGCGGTGAGTGCCGGCACAACCTCGGCTACTGGGACGGCGGTCAGTGGTGGGGCGCCGGGCCGGGAGCGCACGGCTATGTCGGGGCGACGCGCTGGTGGAACGTCAAGCACCCCAATGCCTATGCCGACAGGCTGGCCGCTGCGGCGTTGCCCGTGGCGGGATTCGAGCAGCTCGGTCCGGACGCACTGCACACCGAGGACGTCTTGTTGAGAACCCGCCTGCGGCAAGGACTTCCGCTGGCCTCCCTGGACGCCGCCGAACGCGAACGCGCCGAGTCCGCCGTCGCCGACGGACTGCTGGTGGCCGAGGGGGACCGGCTCGTGCTCACCCCGCGCGGACGCCTGCTCGCCGACGGGGTCGTGCGCGGGGTGCTGGGGTAGTTCTCAGGTGCCCGCGAACCAGTGCCCGACGACGTGGGCGATCTCGATGTACAGCGGGATGCCGATCGTGACGTTGTAGGAGAACGTCA
>NZ_JBYCLG010000234.1:0-7429 GCF_057473785.1 Mycobacterium sp. TH-M103 | reverse complement strand
GCACCACACCAAGCACCACGCCACGTACGTCAAGGGCGCCAACGCCGCTGTGGAAAAGCTCGAGGAAGCACGCGCCAAGGAAGATTTCGCCGCGATCTTGCTGTACGAGAAGAACCTGGCGTTCAACCTGGGCGGTCACGTCAACCACACGCTGTGGTGGAAGAACCTGTCCCCGAATGGCGGCGACAAGCCAACCGGCGAACTGGCCGCCGCCATCGACGAGGCGTTTGGGTCGTTCGACACGTTCCGCGCTCAGTTCAACGCCGCTGCGACCACGGTGCAGGGCTCGGGTTGGGCGGCCCTGGGCTGGGACACCCTGGGCAACAGGTTGCTGATCTTCCAGGTCTACGACCACCAGTCCAACTTCCCGTTGGGCATCGTTCCGCTGCTGCTGCTCGACATGTGGGAGCACGCTTTCTACCTGCAGTACAAGAACGTTAAGGGCGACTTCGCCAAGGCGTTCTGGAACATCGTCAACTGGGAGGACGTCCAGTCGCGCTACGCCGCCGCGACGTCGAAGACCAAGGGCCTGATTTCGGGCTGACTCGCCTTCCCGGGCTGGGGCGCCGCGCGATCGCGCGGCGCCCCGTGCTTTTTCGGGAATGACGAGATCGCGGGCGGTGGTTGCCGTGTCGAGTTGCAACGCGCCGAAACCGCAGGCATGCTGAAGTATTCGAGCTACCAGCGTGGTTATTTCGAAACGGACGCGCACGGAGGTCGAGATGGAAGCCGGATCGGGTGGACCCATAGGGATTTCTCCCTTCCATGCTCGCGGTGCCCTGAAAGGGTTTGTGATCTCCGGGCGTTGGCCCGATTCGACAAAGGAATGGGCCCAGCTCCTGATGGTCGCGGTGCGCGTCGCGTCGCTACCCGGATTGCTTTCCACCACAACGGTGTTCGGTGCCCGCGAGGAGTTGCCCGACGAACCCGAGCCGGGCACGGTCGGTCTGGTCCTGGCCGAGGGCACCGTCTTCGGTGAATCGGCCATCCAGCCAGGCTATTTCGCCGACCATCAGCCCCCCGCACTGCTGATGCTGCATCCCCCTTCCGAAACCACCCCATCGCTGCCGGAATGCACCGGCGCGGCGTCGGGATGCGTCCTGTTGCCGGGCCTGCCGTACCTAGGGCTCGAGCACCGGGCGGCGTGGGTGGAAGCCGAGGCCGACGGGACGATCACGTCGATGGTCAGCCGCGTCGGCGTCGACCCCATCAGCCATCCCGACACCGCGATCCTCGCGATGCTGCTCGCGGCGTAGGGACGGTCGCACCTTTCGGCAACCGCTGTTGCGGGGCCGCCGGTTCGTTCGGATGGTGGACCGCGGCGCCCGAGCCGCCAGGCCCGAAGCCCGGCGAGCGCCACCGCGTCCGCGCCGCGGGTATGGCTACCGGCAAATACCCAGGATCAGGCGCTCGGCATGGCGGCGCCCGACGGACGTTTCGTCCCCGAACCCGCCACCCGCTCCGGAGACGGCCACGGGCGGTACTCGCCGGTGGGGCCGTCCTGCTCGGTAGCCGTAACCACAGTGACACCAGAGGCTTTGTGCGTCTTCGCGCACCGTCCCACGGGCGGGCTGGTCCGATCCCGCAGCAAAGCCTTGCCTTCATGGCTCACCGGGCGCGGCCGGTTGCGGTGATTTCGTCCGTCACCATCGTTCAGGCCAATTTGCGAAACACTCCGGCGGTCCCGGACCACGCCGGTCCGCGGCCCCGATCCTGCGGATAACCTGTGAACTTAGTGGAATTGGTGGACAGGCGCGAGGAGAGATTGGAGGCTCGAAGGGTGCAGGGCGAGTGGTCGCCGAGGCAGGCATCAGCGAATCGCCGCACGTTTGCCAACTGAATGCGTATGTCGACCCCGGCTACCATGATCAGCAAATACACCTAGGAAACAGTCACTTCTACAACCCCGTGGAGGTCATATCGATGAGCACGACGTTTGCTGCCCGGCTGAACCGCCTGTTCGACACGGTCTATCCGCCCGGCCGCGGACCCCACACCTCGGCGGAGGTGATCGCCGCCTTGAAGTCCGAGGGCATCACGATGTCGGCTCCCTACCTGTCCCAGCTACGTTCGGGAAATCGCACCAACCCCTCGGCGGCGACGATGGCCGCGCTGGCCAACTTCTTCCGCATCAAGCCGGCCTACTTCACCGACGATGAGTACTACGAGAAACTCGACAGAGAACTGGCGTGGATGGCCGCGGTGCGCCACGACGGGGTGCGCAACATCGCGCTGGCCGCCGTCGAGCTCTCCCCGGAGTCCAAGCAGGAACTCTTGGCGCGGGCGCACGAGCTGCGCAACGCGGACCGGATGGCCACCGCGGAACGCCTGGGCGCCTAGCCACGCCAACACCTGCGCAGCCTGACCTGGCGGACTGCCGCAGGTCCATCCCCATTAGTGTTGGCTCATGGGCCTGTTCCGCAAACGAAAGAGTCGCGCGACGCGTCGCGCCGAAGCCCGGGCGATCACGGCCCGCGCCAAGATGGAGGCCAGGCTCGCCGCCAAGAACGAGGCCCGCCGCATGAAGGACGATCGGAAGTCCTCCGAGAAGGCCGCGGCCAAGGCGCTCAGGGCACAGATCAAGGCTCAGCGCGACAGCGACCGGACGGCGTTGAAGGTCGCCGAGACGGAGCTCAAGGCGGCACGCGAGGGCAAGCTGCTCTCGCCGACGCGGATTCGGCGCGCGCTGACGGTGTCCCGGCTGCTCGCACCGGTCCTCACGCCCGTGCTCTACCGGGCTGCCGTGGCCGCGCGGGCGGTGATCGACCAGCGTCGCGCGGACCAACTCGGCATCCCGCTGGCGCAGATCGGCCAGTTCTCCGGGCGCGGAGCCCAGCTGTCGGCCCGCGTTGCCGGATCCGAGAAGTCCCTGCGCCTGTTGCAGGAGAAGAAGCCGAAGGACGCCGAGACGAAGCAGTTCGTCGCCGCGATGACCGAGCGGCTCACCGATCTGTCGGCGGCCGTCCTCGCCGCCGAGAACATGCCCGCCGCGCGGCGCCGGGCGGCCCACGCCGCGATCTCCTCGCAGCTGGACGGTATCGAGGCCGACGTGATGGCCCGCCTCGGACTGGCCTCGGTCTGAGATGTCCCTGCCCCACGGGCGTGCGGCCCACGCCGCCGGCGCCGCCGCCTGGTTGAGCCTGTTGCTGGCCACGATGGCCGCGTTGGTCACGACGGCAACGCTGCAGGCCCCGGTCGCGCTGGCGCACGCGACCCGGATCTCCGCGGATCCCGCGGACGGCGCCGACCTCACGGCGGGGCCCGACCGGGTGAGCGCCACTTTCGACGAACGGCTGCAGCCCGCGTTCGCGGCAATGACGGTGGTCGGTCCCGACGGCAACGTGTGGTCCACCGGAGACCCGGAGGTGCAGGGTGCGGTCGTCGGCATCGCGCTGCGCCCGCTCGGGCCGGCCGGGACGTACACGGTCAACTACCGGGTGACCTCGGCGGACGGCCACGTGGTGTCGGGATCCTGGTCGTTTCGGCTGACGGTGCCGGGCACCGGTACACCGGAGCCGGCCGCGGTCCCCCACCGGGGCGGCGGCAGCCCGCCGTTGTGGCCGTTCGTGGTGGTGACGGTGGCCCTCGTGGCCGCGGGCGGCATCTGGGCGGTCCGCCGCAGGCCGTGAGCGGCGCCGGTGTGGCCCAGACGCCACCGGACCTCCTGGCATGATGGGACGAGAGTAATTTTCATGCGCGACGAGCATGGCGCAAAGGAGCGGCCGCATGGCAGACCCGCAAGAGCAACCCGATCACCAATCCGACGGCGCGCCGACGCCGCCGGAGAAGGCACCTCCTGCCAAGGCGGCCAAGAAGACCGCGAAAGCTCCGGCTAAGAAGACCCCCGCCAAGAAGGCGCCCGCCGCGAACGCAGCGGCCAAGAAGGCCCCCGCCAAGAAGGCTCCCGCCAAGAGCCCGCCGCCCCCGGAACGGCTGCAGGAGCCGGCCGGGCAACCCGTCGCGGCGGCGCAGCGGGCCGAAACCAACGGTGACCTCGCCGCAGCCGCCAAAGCTGTCGCCGCACAAGCGAAGTCCGCGGTGGAATCCGCACCCAACCCGGTGTCGCGCGACATTCCGGCGCCGGCCCCGGGACAGTCCCCGGTCCCCCTGATCGTCGCGGTCGCCCTCGGCCTGCTGGCCATCCTGTTGATCCGCCAGCTACGCCGCCGCTGAGGTGACCGTGGAATTCCGGCCCACCGCCGACCTCGTCGATGAAATCGGGCCCGACGTGCGCAGCTGCGATCTTCAGTTCCGCCAGTTCGGCGGGCGCCCGCACTTCGCCGGAACGATCAGCACCGTGCGGTGCTTCCAGGACAACGCGCTGCTCAAATCCGTGCTTTCCGAACCGGGCGCGGGCGGTGTGCTGGTCGTCGACGGCGCCGGTTCGCTGCACACCGCGCTGGTCGGAGACGTCATCGCCGAACTGGCCCGCTCCAACGGCTGGGCCGGGCTGGTGATCAACGGCGCCGTCCGCGACGCCGCCGCCCTGCGTGGGATCGACATCGGCATCAAGGCGCTGGGGACCAACCCCCGCAAGAGCACCAAGACCGGGGCGGGCGAGCGCGACGTCGAGATCAGCCTCGGCGGGGTGACGTTCGCGCCCGGGCAGATCGCCTACAGCGACGACGACGGCATCGTCGTCGTCGCTGTAGGCGATTCCTAAACCGCTACGGGCGCGGGCTTTTTGGTGAACCGCAAGCCCTCGTCATCGATTTTGCCGTGCCGGATCAGCAAGATGTCGCGCAGGTAGTTCTGGTTGAGCCGCCACGGCTTGCGCGAGCCCTGCTTGGGCAGCTCGTCGAGCGAGCGCAGCACATACCCGGGAGTGAACTCCATGAACGGGCGCTCCTCGACATCGGACCCCGGGTGCTCGACCACCACGGTGTCAAACCCGTTGTCGTCCATGTAGTTCAGCACCCGGCAGGCGAACTCGGACACCAGGTCGGCCTTCAGCGTCCACGACGCGTTGGTGTAGCCGACGGTGTAGACCATGTTCGGCAGTCCGGACAGCATCATGCCCTTGTAGGCCATCGTCGTGGTCAGGTCCACCGGCTCCCCGTCGACGGTGACAGTCGCGCCGCCGAACAGCTGCAGGTTCAAACCGGTTGCGGTGATGATGATGTCGGCGGGCAGCTCCTGGCCGGAGTTGAGCCGGATGCCGGTCGGGGTGAACCGGTCGATGGTGTCGGTGACCACCTCGGCCCGGCCCTTCCGGATGGCGCGGAACAGGTCGCCGCTGGGCACCAGGCACAACCGCTGGTCCCACGGGTTGTACTGCGGGCCGAAGTGCTTCGCCACGTCATAGCCCTCGGGCAGCTGGCGTTCGACAAAGCCGAGCAGGATCTTGCGCATGCGCCGCGGCCACTTCCGGCAGGCGCCGTAGAGCGCCGCCTGGCGCAGCACGTTCTTCCAGCGGATGGCGGTGTAGGCCAGGGTGTCCGGCAGCAGGCGGTTGAGCCGCTCGGCCATCTTGTCGCGCTTGGGTTGGGAGACGATGTAGGTCGGTGAGCGCTGCAGCATCGTGACGTGTCCGGCGCCTGACTCCGCCAGCGCGGGAATCAGGGTCACCGCCGTGGCGCCGCTGCCGATCACGACGACGTTCTTGCCGGCGTAGTCGAGGTCCTCGGGCCAGTGCTGCGGGTGGATGATCGGGCCGGTGAAGTCTTGCGCGCCCCGGAACTCCGGGGCGTAGCCCTGCTCGTAGTTGTAGTAGCCGCTGCACAGGAACAGAAAGGTGCAGGTGATCGTGCCCGGCGTGCCGTTGTCGTCGATCTGCAGCGTCCAGCGGTTCTCCGCGTGGGACCAGTCGGCACCGAGCACCTTGTGGTTGAGCCGGATGTGCTTGTCGATGCCGTACATGGCCGCGGTGCCCTTGACGTAGTCGAGGATCGGCTTGCCGTCGGCGATGGCCTGTCGTTCGGTCCACGGGCGGAATCGGAAGCCCAGCGTGTGCATGTCGGAGTCTGAACGAATTCCCGGGTAGCGGAACAGGTCCCAGGTGCCGCCCATTGCTTCCCGCTTCTCCAGGATGGCGTAGCTCTTGGTAGGGCAGCGGTCCTGCAGGTGCCAGGCCGCGCTCACGCCGGAGATGCCGGCGCCGACGATGACGACGTCAAGGTGCTCAGTCATGCCGCTACGTTATCAACACGGTGTCGATTGCGTCAACGACATGTCGAAACTATCGACACCGTGTAAAGTCGCTGCCGTGACCACCACACGCCAGACGCGCGCCCTGCGCGGCCGCCGCGCAGCGCGCCCCTCCGGCGACGACCGGGAGCAGGCGATCCTGGCGACCGCCGAGCGACTCCTCGAGGAGCGTCCGTTCGCCGACATCTCGGTCGACGACCTGGCCAGGGGGGCGGGCCTGTCGCGGCCCACGTTCTACTTCTATTTCAAGTCCAAGGAAGCGGTGGTGCTCTCGCTGCTCGAGCCGGTGATCGCGCGTGCCGACGCCGAATTCGACGGCGCGGTGCAGCGGCTGCCCAAGGACCCGAAGCGGGTGTGGCGCAACGGCATCGACGCCTTCTTCACCGCGTTCAGCTCGCACCGTGCGCTGGCCCGGGCCGCCACCGAGGCGCTGGCGACCAGCTCGGAGCTGCGGGCGGTGTGGTTGGGCTTCATGCAGAAGTGGATCGACCAGACGGCGGCCATGATCACCGCCGAGCGGACCCGCGGCGCCGCGCCGGAGACCATCCCGGCCGCAGACCTGGCCACGTCGCTGAACCAGATGAACGAGCGCACCATGATGGCCGCGCTGTCGGCCGAGGTGCCGGCCGTCGACGAGGCCCGGGTCGTCGACACCCTGACCCACATCTGGGTAAGCAGCATCTACGGCGAACCGGAATAGTTGTCGCCGCCGCGTGCGAACACATGTTCGTGCGGTGTGAGGCATCCGTCCTGCACGCGGAATTGGATTCGTTCTACGCGTCGGTCGAACAACGCGACGACCCGGGGCTGCGCGGGCGCCCGGTGAGCATCGGGGGCCGCCGCACACGAGCGCCTACGCCCGCGCCAGCGAGCCCGTGTTCGAGATGTTCCGGGACTGCACCCCGCTCGTCGAGCCGGTCTAGGTGGACGAGGCGTTTCTCGACGACGCCGGGTTGCGCCGGGTTTCGGGGACGCCGGTCGACATCGCCGAGCTCGGCGAGTCCGCGCTGGCCTCGCTGGTGGGTGCCGCAATGGGCCGCCGGCTGTATGCCCTGTCGCGCAACGTCGACGAACGTGAGGTGGCCCCCGGTTTGCGCCGCCAGTCCGCGGGTGCGCAGCGGGCGTTGGGCCGGGCCGACACCGCGATGTCGCCTGTCCGCCTCGACGCGGTGGTGGTCAACCTGATCGACCGGATCACCGCCCGGCTGCGCGCAGCTGGCCGCACCGTGGTGCTGCGGCTGCGGTTCAACGGCATCGGGCGGGCCACCCGCTCGCGAACGTT